>DPBN01000099.1 GCA_003516955.1 Armatimonadota bacterium
CCGGCGGCTCTGCCGCCGGGCCCCGGCCGTTGCAGTCGCCTCAGTCCTTCTTCGCCGGAGGCGGCGGGGCGACGCCCCACCACTTCCGGACGAACTGCAGCATGATCTCGATCTGCTCTCGGTAGTCGATGTCTCCACCCAGGCCGTGTCCGCCGGTCGGGTCCACCACCAGCTCCACGAGCGGCCCCTTGCCCCACTTGAGGAGCTCGCGGTACACGGCCACGGTGTCCTGGAACAGCACGTTCAGGTCCTCCATGCCGTGGATCAGCAGCAGCGGGGACCGTAGGTTCTTGGCAACGTGCGTGAGGGAGAACTTGTCCAGATCCTCCGGCTTGCCGATGCGCGACTTGCCGATCACGCCGCCCGAGTACCAGTTGTTGTAGTTCTGCCACTGCGTGGGGCCTGCGCCGGCCACTCCCAGCGTGAAGACGTCCGGCGCGGTGTACATGCACATCTGCGCCTGGAAGCCTCCGAACGACCATCCGCTGACGGCGGTCTTGGCCGGGTCGGTTCCCCATGTCTGCTGGATGTAGCGCACGCCGTCCACGAGGTCCTCGACCTGCGGCTTGCCCGGCTGTTCGAAGTTGGCTTTGCCGAACACGTTGCCGTAGCCGCTCTGCCCGCGGGGATCGATCGTCGCGACGACCATCCCGAGGGTGTACGCCATGTACACGTCGACGAGGCTGATCGCGCCGTCGTTCACGGACTTGCCCGTGGTCAGAGGCCCGCCGTACACGTTGATCCACAGCGGCCGCTTGTCCTCCTTGCGATGGCCGGGCGGCAGATAGATGTAGCCGTGGATCGTCTGGCCGTGCCGGTTCACATAGCTGAACAGCCGCGGCTGGAGCTTGTAGACCTTCTCGAAACCCGGACGGTGGCTGGCAGTCAGGGTCCTTTCCTTGCCGGGGTTCTTGGCATCCACCAAAACCAGCTCCGGCCGGAAGGTCCAGCTTCGGTGCATGGCCGCGGCCCAGCGCCCGTCGTGCGAGTACTCCGGGTTCTCGTAGACGCCGTCCTTGGCCGTCAGGCGCCGCATCTGGCCCGTGGCCAGGTCCACGGCGTACAGGTCCATCCTTGCGGGGTGCTCCTTCTGCGCGTGGACGAACAGCGTCGTACCGTCCTTGGACACTCTGTCCGGATACAGCTCGAAGTCCCCCTTGGTGAGCTGCGTCGCGCCCTTGGTCTTGGGATCCAGCAGCCACGCGTGGCGGAAGCCGCTGAGGTCCATCAGCAGCAGGATCTTCGACCCGTCGGGCAGATAGGTGGGGTTGGCGAGCGTGGCCGTGGTGTGCTCGCCGTCCATCGTGGCCTTGTAGAGCGGCTCCAGCTTCTTGGCGGCCGGGTCGGCCTCGAACACCTCGAAGACCTTCTGGTCGCGCTTGTAGGTCGCGAACACGAACTTCTTGGAGTCTGGCGACCAAGGCTTCTCTCCGACGATGTCGTAGATCAGCTCCTCGCCGCCGGGGAACTTCCAGACCTCCCAGGGCTTGCCGTCGGTTTTGGGGTCCTCGCTCGGTCCGCGGTCGAGGTCCGCGCAGTAGATCGTGGTCTCATAGTTGAACGGATCGTCCGCCACGTCGCGGTCCGTCTTGCGCGCCTGCGCGAACCGGTCGCGGTAGACGATGTAGTCGACCTGCCGGCTGGGCCCCTTGGACTTGCTGGACACGATGATCATGCGCGAGCCGTCCGGAGACAGCCAGTAGCGGTCGACGTCGCCCCCGTTGGGAAGGGGCGGGTTGAGCTGCTGCACGAAGGTGTCGCCGAACGCGCGGCGATAGATGCCTCCTCCCTCGCGGTACAGGAACGCCTTGTCGTCGTCGACGAACTCGACCTGCGCCTCCTGGCCCCTCGTCTTCGTGAGGCGCTCCGGCTTGGCCTCCGGCGACTTCAGGTGGTAGATGTCGCCCTTGTAGACGAAGAGGATCTGGTTGGACTTCTTGCCCCAAGCGAACTCGGAGACGCCGGGATAGGAGGGCAGGGGCTCCTGGCGCTTCTCGTCTTCCTCGCGCTTCTTGATGCGGTACTCCCGGTACTCGTCGTTCGACATCCGGAGGACCTTCTGCTCCTCCTCGGCCTCCTTCTTGTAGCGCTCGCGCGCCTTGGGAATCTCCCTGTCGAACGGCTCCAGCACGTCCATCGAGGTCAGGCGCAGGCTCTTGCCGCTCTTGGTGTCGTACAGCCACAGGTCGTAGCCCTTGTCGTCGTAAGGGTTCCAGCGGTAGGCCAGGTACCGGTCGTCGTGTGACCAGGCTAGGCTTTCGGCCGCCTTGCCCGTGTAGCCCTTCCGAGGGAAGATGTCGTCCAGGGTCAGCTGGTCCTGCGCCGGGGCAACCGCGGCCAGCGCCAGGGCGCACAGAACCGTTGCGAGTGAGAGTCTTCGGATCGGCACGGCGACAGGTTTACCCTAGGGAGCGGGCGCGCCGGTCCTCGGCCGCCGGTCCCACCCGGTAGAAATACCGGAACACAACTCCCGAAAACGCCATCAAAATGGTCGTAGGTGCCCAGCCGTTGGCGCGGGGCGGGGGTGATCATGCTCGGCAAACTGTTCGCTTTGTTCCTCTTGGGAGTCGCTGGTGGCGGCCCTCAGTTGCCGGAGTCGCCTGTCCGGCCGCTCCGCCCGGCGTTGCCCATCCACAGCGGGCCGAAAAACGAGGTCGTTCCCGGGTACGTGCTCGTGAAGACGTCGCAGGCAACGGCGAGGTCGGTGGCCGCGCTCTCGCTCCAGCCGATCGC
>DPBN01000325.1 GCA_003516955.1 Armatimonadota bacterium
CGCCTTGGGCTTGGCGCTGGTCGGCGGGATCGGCGCGGGTGTCGCCGCGAGGATGGGGGCCTTGGGTGGCTGGGCCGTGACCGGTTACGCGCTCGTTCAAGGCCGCATGATCGTCGACCTCGCGGCTCGCGGGCGCGTTTCGAGCCCGATCCGGCTTGGAATCCGGGAGTCGGCGGCCAGGCTTCTTGCCGCGGTTTCGCTGGCACTGGGTTGACGGATCGCCGTCTCCAAGGGACTACAATGCACGCGGGAGGGTCCGGCGTGATCACGGCGTGGTGTTTGGCGATGGCAATGGGTCCAACGTGGGACTGGCAGGCTCTCGTGGAGTCCGGGAGGGCCGAGGGCAATGCGGCGGAGCTCCGAGTGGACGGGTCCAGCCTGAGGGTTCGGTTCTCGGTGGCGGATTGGCCGAACGCGTCCGTGCGCTTCGACCCGCCCGAGGACTGGTCCCAGAGGGGCCGCTTGGTGTTCACGCTGGAGAATCCCGGGCCGAAGGCGGTTCCGTTCTCCATCCGGGTGGACGACGCTGCGGATTCCGACGGCGTGCGCAACTGCACGTACGGCACCGGGTCGGTGGCGGCGAAGTCCAAGACGACGTTCTGGTTCGCTCTCGGCCCCACGCCCATGGACTACGGCATGAGGGCGTTTCCTCCGATCCAAGGCATGGCTGCCCTAGGCAACTCCTCCTTCGCGGGGATCGACTTCCGCAAGGTCTACCGCTGGCAGATCTTCCTCAGCCACCCCTCCGAACCGTGCGAGCTGGTCGTCGGGCCGGTGCGCTTCGAACCGTGGTCCTCCGAGCTGAAGGGGATCTGCGACCGCTTTGGGCAGTTCGCCAAGGCCGACTGGCCCGGCAAGCTGAAGAGCGAGAGCGAGTTCGCCCGCGATCGGGAGAGGGAGGAGGCCGAACTGGCGCGCTCACCCCAGCCGCCCGAGAGGGACCGCTTCGGCGGCTGGCTCGCGGGCCCGAAGCTCGAGGCGACCGGCCGCTTCCGGACACAGAAGGTGGACGGCAAGTGGTGGCTGGTCGACCCCGACGGCCGGCTGTTCTTCTCGTTCGGGTCGAACTGCGTCGGGATGGAGGAGCAGACGATGATCACCGGCCGCGAGGAGTTCTTCCTCGATCTGCCCAAGGCCGGAGAACCGTACTCGGAGTTCCTCCAGCCTTCCGCCTTCGTGCTCTACGGGCCGACGAAATCCGGCACGGCCTACTCGTTCGCCCCAGCGAACCTCAAGAGGAAGTACGGCGAGCGCTGGGAGGAACGGTCTCAGGAGACGGCGGTGCGGCGGCTGCGCTCCTGGGGAATGAACACGATCGGCAACTGGTCGCACGGCGGAACCTATCGGTTCGGTCTGCCGTTCGTCGCCACGTTCCACATCGAGGGCAACCACGCGCGCCTCGCGGCCGGCGTGGACTACTGGGGCAAGATGCACGACGTGTTCGACCCCAAGTTCGCGGAGTCCGTGCGGAACTCGCTGGGCGACCGCGCCAAGTGGGTTGCCGGAAACCCGTTCTGCATCGGTTGGTTCGTCGACAACGAGCTGAGCTGGGGCGGCTACGGCGAGGAGGGAGGGCGGTTCGGCATCGCCTACGGCGCGCTGAACGCCGAGCCTGACCAGCCGGCCAAGCGGGAGTTCCTGCGCCAGCTGCGACAGAAGTACGGCGCGATCGAGCGGCTGAACGTGAAGTGGGGCACCGCCTTCGCCTCCTGGGCGGACATGGAGAAGCCGGTCCGCCTGCCAGCAGACTCCGATCCGGCGCGGCGCCGCGAGGACCTGCTCGCGTTCTGCCGGTCGTTCCTGGAGCGCTACTTCCAGACCGTCCGCGACGAGGTCAAGGCCGCAGACCCGAAGGCGATGTACCTCGGACCGAGGTTCGCCTGGCGCACGCCGGACGCGGTCGAGGTCTGCGCCAAGTACGCGGACTGCCTCAGCTTCAACATCTACGCGCCCAGCGTGCGGCCCGAGGAGTGGGCCGACGTCGCCAAGCTGGACAAGCCCATTCTGATCGGCGAGTTCCACATGGGTGCAACCGACCGAGGGATGTTCCACACCGGGCTGGTGGGCGCTCCCGACCAAAAGGCGCGGGCGGAGATGTACCAGACCTACGTGCGGTCGGTCCTCGACCATCCCAACTTCGTCGGCTGCCACTGGTTCCAGTATCGGGACCAGCCGCTCACCGGTCGAGTGCTCGACGGGGAGTGCTACAACATCGGTCTGGTGAGCGTGGTCGACCGGCCGTACCCCGAGATGGTGGAGGCCACCAAGAGGCTGGGTCGCGAGCTGTATCGGCGCCGATACGGCAGGTAGCGCCTTCCGGGTAACTTTCGGCCCATGCGTGGTCCGATCGCAGGGGCTGGGTTGTTGTGCCTCGCGGCGTGGGCGTGCGCCGCGCCGTTCGAATACGTCGCGGGCGACCTGAGGGTTCAGATTCTGTCAACCGGCTTGGTGAGGCTGGAGCAGCGCGGCCCGGCCGGCTTCGAGGACAGGCCGACGTTCACGGTGGTCCGCCGCGACTGGCCCGGCGAGGCCGTGGTGGTGCGCCGCATCGGCGACGCGACGGTGCTGATCGCTCCGCGGTTTCGGGTTGCGCTGAAAGGCCGCGGACTCCTGGATGTCGAGGTGCAGGACGCCATGGGCAGGCGGCTGTACGCCTGGGATGGCAGGCTCGACGGCAGCATCTGGCTTCCTTCGCCGGCGGAGCTGCAGAAGCGGCGCGCCTGGGCGTTCTGCGACCATCCCCGCCTAGCCCGAGTGCGCGAGCGGCTGTTCCCGGTCGTCCCGGGCCAAAGGCCGTTCGACGACTCCAATCCGGCGCCCGACGTGTACGTCTTCGTGCCGGGTGCGGAAGGCTGCGCGGGTCTCCGTCGCGACTTCCTTCGCCTCACCGGGCCGGTGCCGATGCCGCCGCTATACCTGTTCGGGTTCATTGACAGCCGCTACCACGCCTACAGCGAGCGCACGGCACTGGAGACGATCAACCTGTACCGGCGCAAGGGCTTTCCGCTCGACGTGTTCGTCGTGGACACCGACTGGCGCATCGGGGCCTCCCACGGCTACGCTCCGAACACCGATCTCTTCCCGGACATGGAGCGGTTCATCCGCGAGGCGCATCGGCGGCGAGTCCGGCTGATGTACAACGACCACCCCGAGCCGGTGGACCCCGACGCCCAGGGAGAGAAGGAGCTCCAATATCGCTTCGAAGGGCTGGCCAGCCTGCTCCGCCAAGGGATGGACGTGTGGTGGTACGACCGCAACTGGGGCACGCACCTCGGCACGCCGGCCCAAGGTTTGCCGCTGGAGGTGTGGGGGATGCACCTCTACTCGGAGGCCACCCGCGCCGTGCGGCCGACCCGGCGCCCAGCGATCATGTCGAACGTGTGGGGGATCGACAACGGCTGGTCCCGAGGTTCCACGCACCCCGCGGCGCACCGCTACCCGATCTGGTGGACCGGAGACACCCTGGCCCAGTGGCGCTTCCTGCGCATGGGGGTGGAGAACGGCGTGAACTTCGGCTTGCATGGGCTCCAACCCTACGTGCACGAGGACCTCGGCGGGCACGCCGGCCAACCCTCCCCCGAGCTGTACGTGCGCTACCTGCAGTTCGGCTGCCTGAGCCCGATCACGAGGGTGCACTGCACCAAGGGTCAGGAGCGGTACCCGTGGTCCTTCGGAGCCGAGGCCGAGCGCATCGTGCGCCGCTACACGCTGCTGCGTCACCGGCTCCTGCCGACGATCTATGCGGCCGCGCACCGGAGCCTCGTGGACGGCACTCCGCTGCTCCGCCGCTGCGACCTGGAGTGGCCGGAGCTGCCGCAGCTGGCCGACCCGACGCAGTACCTGTTCGGAGACGATCTGCTGGTCGCTCCGATCGTGGAGGGCACGGGCGAAGGCCAACCGGTTCCGGCGAGTCTGTTCCGGACCCCGGAGGGCCAGCCGGGCCTCCGCGGGGAGTACTTCGACAATCCGGACCTGACGGGCTCGCCGAAGCTCGTCCGCACCGACGCCTCCGTCGACTTCGACTTCGGCCTTCGCCCGCCTGCCGAGGGGCTGCCGAGGGAGAACTACTCCGTGCGGTGGACGGGCAAGATCGGTCCGTTCCCGCGCTCCGGCACAGTCCGCTTCCACCTCCTGTCGGACGACGGAGTGCGGCTGTGGATCGGCGGAAAGGCGGTGATCGATCGTTGGGTGCCGCAGGCGAGCGTCTGGAACCGAGGAGACCTGAAGGTGACAGCCGGCCCGACGCTAGACTTCCGGCTGGAGTTCTACAACGGTGCGAACGAGGGCGTGTGCCGCCTGAACTGGTCGTTCTCGGAGGGCAGGCCGGAGGTCGCGCGGCGCACGGTCCTGCTGCCTCCCGGGCAGTGGCAGAACCTCTGGACCGGAGCCGTCGAGAGCGGCCCGAAGAAGGTCGCCGTTGAGGCTCCGCTGGACGTCCTTCCGCTCTGGGTGCGGCGCTCGGGCCTCGTGCTGACCTGCCCTCAGGTGCTGAACACGCAGGACCTCCATTGGAACAGGATCGTGGTGGACGCCTTCGCCGGCGACGGCTCGGTTCGGCGGGAGCTGTACGAGGACGACGGCCTGTCGCTGGGCTACGAGGAGGGACGTTGCGCCCTGACGCCGGTCCGGCTCGTGCCCGGCAAGGGGCAGATCACGCTGGAGATCGGCCCCGCGGCCGGTCGCTGGGAAGGGATGCCAGCGGAGAGGGAGTGGACCCTGCGGCTGCACCTCCCACCCCGCTCTCGGGCCGTGGCCGCGACATGGAACGGCCGCCCTGTGGCCTTCCGCACGCTGGCACCCGACGGCCGCAGGCCGGAGATACCGTTGTTGGGAAGGGGCTCGAAGCCCGCTCCCCAAGGGACGCCGGTGGCCGAGGCCGTCGTCCGGCTGCCCTCGCGCGAGCGGGGAGTGCTGCGGGTTCGTCTCGCGCCGTCAGCCGATCCAGGCCGCGTCGTTGGCGTAGGCGCGAACAAAGCGGAACGTCAGCCTCACGAGCGGTCCGTGGCCGCCGGAGTCGATCGCTAGAAACCGGCCCCGACCCTCGGCCGAACGGTCGATCTCGTAGCCGACGAGCAGAACGCTGTGCCCGTCGAACACGCCGTCGGCGGGCACCCACCGGACGACGGACGCTCCGGCGTCCAGCCGCTTCGGCCAGCGCGTGCCGAGGAGGACCGGCGTGCCGTGCGCCAGGGCGTCGAGGATCGCGCCGAACTCCCGCCGGGCCAACCCCCGCGAAGGATCCCACTCCTTGATCCAACCAAGCTCGAGCCCCTCGTCGCGGATCTGCCTCGCCTCCCGGATCGCTTCTTGGGAGGGACGCCAGTCGGGGTTGTAGCGCTCGTGATACGGCGCGGCGTCGTACGAGCAGACCCCGTGGGCGAGGAACCCGGCCCAGAGGTCTGCGAACGTGCCGCCGTCGTCGCGCCGATCGAGGGCATCGTTCTTGGCCCAATTCAGGAACTCCGGGCTGAGCTGCATCGGACGGTGCCTGCGAACGGCGAGCGCGAACTGCAGGGCGTGCACCATCGCGAACACGGAGCAGGTTGGTCGGGCTCCCTGGGTCATGGCCGCCAGTCCGAGGCCGTTCCACAGGTCCGTAAGGTCCGTTCCGCGTTTCGACCGCTTGGGGCGCGTCGGCGGTTGGGCGAGCTTGAAGGCCACGATGCCGACCGCCGCCACGGAGGTCCAGACGAAGGCGCGGAGCAGCCTCTTGTTGGGCATGCGTCGGGTTTACCCGATGAACGGCCGAGCCAGGCGGAGAATGCGCCTCTGTGGCGTGGGCAGGGCGAGCGCGTCGAGCTGGTCGCGGTCGAACCACTGGCAGCCCTCGATCGGGGCCGGCGCGTCCAGACGCACCAGCCACGCCTCCACCGCGATCTTGTGGTGCGTCACCACGTGCCGGAAGGATCCGAGCCGCTCGGGCCAAGCGCCGGGGATCATGCTTCGCAGCGACGCTTCGGCCTCGTCCCGATCCGCGGTGGCGTCCACGCGGGGGAACTCCCAGAGCCCCTCCCACCACTGCCCCGGCGGGATGCGGCGCAGCGCCAGGCGGCCGTCGGCCACCGGCACCCAGACGACGTGGAGAAGGTGGACCGAGGCGGTGCGGCGCCGGCCGACGGG
>DPBN01000324.1:0-7671 GCA_003516955.1 Armatimonadota bacterium
TCGGTCCAGGCGCGGTCCGCCTCATGGATGGCGGCTCCCTGCAGACGCCCGGACGACAGGCCCCAGCGCAGCCAAGCGAGCGCCCGGAGCGCGTCGGCCGGTTGCAGCGATCGGCAGCGCTGGATGTAGGTCGCCACCTCCTCCAGACGCCGATCGATCTCCTCGGCGGGTGTGTGGAGCCTGGCCGTGCGCTCCTGTTCCAACAGAAACTCCCTCGCCCCCCGCCACTCGGCCTCGCCGCCCCGGGTGGTGCTGACCTGGACGAAGGCTCCGGTGGCCCGGGAGGATTCGCCGGAAAGGCCCCTAACGACGAGTCCGCGCTGCACGAGGGCGGTCAGGACGCCGCGTAGGCGCTTCGCGTGCGCCAGACCGATCAGATGCGCCATGACCGACAGCCGGAGACCGGTTCCGCAGTTCGGCGGGCTGCTCGCCAGATAGCCCCAAGGCTCGGCGTGGGCGAAGCGGAGCCGGCGAGAGAGGACGGCTTGGATGCGTTCCAATGCGGCCTTCGCGTCCTCGACCGCGTGCCCCGGCAGCAGCACCTGGATTCGAAGATGGTCCTCCTCGTTGACCAAGATGGAGGCCGTCCGCGCGTCGTTGACCAGCACCAGGCGGCCAGGCTCGCGCCACTGGAAGTGCGGCGAGGCGAGGCGGTTGCGCACGAGGGCGTCGAACTCCACGAGCGTCAGCGAGCCCAGTGGCCGGAACGTCGTCTCGGGAGAGTCCGAAGGGGAACAGGCGGCCTCGCGAACGAGCCGGGCCACCTCCAGCAACTCGGCCGGCCGGGCGGCGGGCGGGAAGCGGAAGCCGGCCAGGTTGCGCATGGCCCGGGCTCGGGAGCTCACCACGCAGTCGGCGTCGAACCCGTCCGCCGACAGCCACGCCGGCAGGGGAAGGCTCGCCACGGCCGCGCCCGCACTGGATCCGGCTCCGAGCGACGGGCGACGCATGGCCCAGTTTACTTCGCAAGGCGGCGGCTAGCCGTAGGAGGGGAACTCCGTCACCCGAAGCTTGGCGCAACCGTAGGGGACCAGCTCGACGGTCTCCGATGAGCCGAGCTCGAAACAGCCCGTCGGCACCGGCCCCGCCGAGCCGTCGACGACCTCCCACCCGGGCACCCGCGCGGCCTGCACGCGAGCCACGACGGGCGCGTTCTCCGGCGAGAAGAACGGAGCCACGAGATCGCGCTCCTCGATCGTCGCATCGATCCGCTCGCCGTCCGTTCGCAAGGCATAGTTCCACGGCGTGGTCGGCAGGACCTCGTAATCGGGGAGCGGCTCTTGGCCGCGCACCACGTTCCACCGCTCTCCGATGCGTAGCGAGAAGACGAGAGGGCCGCGCAGCACGGAGACGCCGCCCGAAGGCCGCCTCTCCACTCGGGTCCGCATCGGGAGCCGGACCTCGACCGAGTCGCCGGAGCGCCACTCCCGGTCCAGAAGGTGGAAGGAGCCAGGCTCGGCCGGGACTCCATCGACCGTCGGGCCGTCGGCCCAGGCGGGGATGCGGATCCAGAGCGGGAACCGGTGCTGGGAGGCGCCGGCATAGCGCAGGGTCACCGAATCGCGGAACGGGTATTCGGTCTCCGCCTCCAGCCGGACCGCTCGGCCTCGGACGGTCGTCTCGACGGCGGATGGGCCGTGGGCCACGAGCGCCAGGCCGTCGTCGTCCGACCGCATCCACAGGCTGGCCACGAACTTTGGCCATCCCTGGTGGTAGTTGGCGGTGCAGCAACCGAAGTTGGGCTCCAATCCGAACAGGTTGGAGTCCGGCTCGTTGTTCACCCACGCGCGGGGATGGATGTCGCACAGCACCTGGTTCGCCTGTTGGTCGTACTGGTGCGCCCGCATCCAGGGATCGAACGTTGCGGGGAGAGCGTTGTAGGCGAGGCTCTCCAGACGGTCTCCAAACAGCGGATCGCCGAACGTTGCGATCAGCTTCTCCAGGGAGAACATGTACTCGACGACGGCGCAGAGCTCGGTGCCTTGGGTGGGTTGCAGCCCGGCCAGATGCTCGTCGCCGGTGAACAGCCCGGTGGCTTGGCCGTGGTAGCGATCCAGCATCTCCAGCGCCTGCCACGTCGCGGCTCGGGCGAACTCCCAGCCGGTGATCTCCCACTCGACTGCGGGCGCCTTGATCCCCATGGCGTTGTTGACCACGTGCGTGAAATGGCTGAACCGGAACGTCTCCTTGGCGGGCTTCGCCGTGGCTGGGAACCACTGGAACCACTGCGTCCAAGAGAGACCTTGGCGATGCGTCTCGGCGAGGGCGCGCCGCAGGCCCTCGTCTCCGGTCCTCCGCAGGAGCCACTGGATGGACAGGGCCATGTCGGCCCATCGGGCGATCGCCCATGCGTGGAAGGGCCTGGAGGGCGCCTCCCTCTCCAAAAGCTCGAAAAACCGGGACAGGAACGGTTCGACGCGCGGATCTCCGGTGGCCTCGGCCCACTGGGTCAGGGCTTTGGCCATGATCGCCATCGGCCACCAGTCGTCCAGCTTGTCCGGGCCGAAGCGACCGTCGGCCGACTGGCTCTTCAGGGTCCAGTCGATCCACCGTTCGGCTCGGGAGAGGAGCTCCCCGTCCTGGAGAAGGACGGCCAGGGGCACGAGGCCATCGACGTAGTAGGGGCCGCGCTCCCATCCCTCACCGTCGCCGCCGAGCCAGGCCGAGTTCGGGCCGAGGTCGGGCCAGTGCCGCTCCAGCAGGCCGGTCTGGCCATTGGCTTGGATTCTCAGCTGCCGCAGCAGCCAACCCCTGGGCCGGACGGAGCCGAGGGGCAGTGGCGAGAACGAGCGGTCGGGCGATGCGTCTGGATTCCACACGGCGGAACCAGTTTATCGGTTGCCGAGACGGAAGGGAAGGTGTAACCTTGTCGTCATGAAGCGCAGCGAGATCAACCAGCTCGTCCGATCGGCCACGGCTTGCTTCGAGAAGCACGGATGGACCCTGCCGCCGAACCCGCGCTGGGACGTCACCGACTTCGGTCTGCGGGATTGGAGGCGCTTCGGCCTCGTGCTCGTGAATCTGGCCGAGGAACCGGAGTACTGCGAGAAGCTGATGTACGCCCAGAAGGGCATGGAGACCCCGACGCACAGCCACCGTTCGAAGAAGGAGGACATCATCTGTCGCTGGGGTCGGCTGGCGCTGCAGCTGTGGCCCGGGCTGCCTTCGGAGCAGGGGGCGCCGTTCCAGCTGAAGGTGAACGGGGAGTGGCGCACGTTCCATCCGGGCGAGCAGATCGTGCTGGAGGCGGGGCACCGCATCACGCTGACCCAGGGCATCTACCACCGGTTCTGGCCCGAGTCCGACGAGTGCATCATCGGCGAGGTCTCGACGGCGAACGACGACGAGCACGACAACTTCTTCGCCAATCCGGAGGTCGGAAGGTTCCCCGGCGTCGAGGAGGACGAACCGCCGCTGGTCCGCTTGGTGAGCGACCGTTGACGCGGCTCAGACCTGCTCGACGAGCTCGATGGCTTCCTTGGGGCTGATGGTCGTGAAGATCACGGCCATGATGCCCGGGAAGTAGCGATCCATCATCAGCACGTTCGGATAGATCAGCCTCTTGATCAGCGGGGAGGAGAGTCGGTCGTCCTCCACGTCGATGCTCGTCTTGTAGCGGACCTCGCCATCCTCGAAGTCCATCTCGAAGTTGCCGATGATCAGGCCGCAGTTCGCCCGGGTGAGAAACTCGGCCATGGCGAGCCGCTTGGCCGGCGGCACCCGCGATGGGCAGATTGAGTAGAAGACGAACTGCTCCAGCTCCTCGCTCACCTGGGCCAGGCAGGTCCACTCGCCGTTCTCGCCCGCGAACAGCATTTTCAGGACCGGCTTGTCGCCGACCTGTTCGTACTGCCACTCGTCCTCGATGAGGAACCTTTCGACGGCGTCGAGCAGCTTGCCCATGGCGAGTTTAGGCTACCCCATGAGGCGCTTGGCGCCAAGCTCTTCGGAACCCCCCATCTGGCCATAATGCGCCATGGACGATCGCTTCTCCGGACCGATGTGGTCGGCACGGTGGATCGGCTTCGATCCCCACCCTTCGCGCGACCTCGGCTTCTTCGCTTTTCGCAACCGCTTGCGGCTGGAGTCGGTCCCGGACCGCTTCCCGGTTCGGGTTTCCGCCGACCAGAGGTACAAGCTTTACGTCAACGGCGAGCTCGTGGCCTTCGGACCGCAGCGGGGCGACGAGCTTCACTGGTTCTACGAGACGCTCGATCTCGCACCCTTCCTGAAGCCGGGGGACAACTGGGTCGCGGCGCTGGTGTGGAACTTCGGTCGGCACGCGCCGCAGGCGCAGCACACCGCCCGACTCGGCTTCGTCTTCGAAAGCTTGGTCCTCCCGGAGCAGCTGAACACCCCGGGCGGGTGGCAGGTGGCAGCCCTGCCTGGCCTGGACTTCGAGATGATGCAGTCCTCGCCCAGCTACCACTACATCGACGTCGGCCCAGGCGAGAAGGTCGACGGGCGCATGCAGGCCTTCGGCTGGGAGATCGGGCGCGAGACGCAGGAGCTGGACTGGCGGAAGCCGCTCGTGGTCAGCGGCGCGGAGGACCGGGGAACCAACAGCGGAGGCACGCCGTGGAACCTCGTTCCCCGCTCGATCCCGCTGATGGAGTATCGCCGCCGGGAGGTGCCGCCGGTCGTCCGCCGGGGCTTCGTGGGAGACTGCCCGGATGCGCGCCTGCCCTCCGACAAGGGTCAGCTGCCGATGCCGCTGGCTCTGGAGCCCGGCACCAAGGTCGTCCTGGACTACCAGGAGCTGCTCTGCGCCTATCCCCGCCTCCGGGTGAAGGGCAAGCCCGGCGACAAGGTGTGGATCACGTACGCCGAGTCCCTTTGGAACATCCAGGAGGAGGGCCAGTGGTGGGGCCAGGCCGGCAAGCCTCACCGCGACGTGGTGGAGGGCAAGCAGATGCAGGGCTACCAGGACTGCATCGTGCTCGGCGAGGCCGAAGTGGAGTTCGAGCCGGCATGGTGGAGGACGTACCGCTATCTCTCGCTGGAGGTGGATGGCAGCGCGTCGGCCCAGGTGTCGCTGCTGGACGCCTATGAGACCGGCTACCCTTACGCGGTGGATTCGTCCTTCGAGGCCGACCACCCGGACGTGCGGCGCGTGTGGGACCTGTGCGTGCGAACAGCCAAGCGCTGCGCCGGCGAGACGTACTTCGACTGTCCCTACTACGAGCAGCTGCAGTACATCGGCGACACGCGGATCCAGGCGCTGATCCACAGCTACCTCTCCCGGGATCGCGCCCTGCAGCGGAACGCCGTCGAGACGCTGGGATGGTCGCTGATGGAGAACGGCCTCACCCAGAGCCGTTACCCGAGCCGGCAGACTCAGGTGATTCCGCCGTTCAGCCTCTGGTGGGTCGTCATGCTCTACGACCAGATGCTGCACGACAGGCTGCCGGACCGCCGATGGCTCGATGCCGTGCCCCGGCTGCTCGACGCCTACGAGCGGCTGGCCGAAGACCCGGACCACGCGTTCTGGATGTTCGGGGACTGGGTGCCGAACTGGGGCTGGGGCACGCCCCCGGGCGGCATCCGGCATCCGATGCACCAGATGCTGCTGCAGGTGGCCAGGGCGGCCTACCAGAGGCTGCAGGACGGCGCGTCCGGCGGGGACGTCTCCAAGCCTCTCACGCAGTTCGAGAGCTTGCCGGAGCCGCCGAAGGACACCGAACACGCCTGCGCCCTGTACGGGGTTCTGCGCCGCATGGCGGGCCTGCCGACGCGCCCTTGGCCCGAGTCCGAGCTCGGGGCGCAGAACGCCGCGCGCAGCACCTACTTCTACACCTACTACAAGCACCAGGCCATGCGGCCCGACGACTACATGGCCGCCATCGCGGACTGGGTCGGCATGGTGGAGAACGGCATGACCACGTGCCCCGAGAACCCGGGCCACACGCGGAGCGACTGCCACGCGTGGTCGGCGCATCCGGCGCTGGGCTTCCTGCAGTGGGTGGCGGGCGTGACCAGCGAGGCCGTCGGCTGGGATCGCGCGCGGATCGAGCCGCATCCGGGGAAGCTCGGCCGGTTCCACGCCCGGGTCGCGCATCCGAAGGGCGACCTGGAGGTGCGGTACGAGGCGGGCCTCGTGGAGGTTCGCACGCCCGTCCCCGCCACGGTGGTCTGGAGGGGCAGGGAGTCGCACGTCGAGCCGGGTTCCCACCGCTTCGAGTGAAGGAGACGACAACAGGCCGGGCCGCCCGAAGGCGGCCCGGCCGTCGCGCAAAGAGCAGAAGCGCTCAGTACAGGAACATGGGCTTGCCCTGGATGTTGCGCACGCAGGGCCGATACTCCTCGACGTCGTACAGCTCGTCGACGTCCACGCGCTTCAGGCCGTCCATGATCATGTCGATCGGCACGCTGCCGTAGGTTCCGTTGCGCAGGTTCACCATGCGGTTGCTGGTGCCGCTGTCGATCAGGTTGATCGCCATGGTGGCGTAGTTCGTGGACACCATCAGGTCGAGGCTGTCGGGCGCGCCGGAGCGCATGAGGTAGCCGATCTGCTGGTACAGGGTCTCCTCGCCCGTCACCTTCTTGAGGCGGTCGGCGAGGATCAGGCCCACGCCGCCGAGCTTGCGGTGGCCGTACGGATCCTCCTCGCCGGTCTCGATGACGTCGCCACCCTCCATGACTGCGCCCTCGGAGACCACGACCATCGAGTAGTTGCTCGGGTTCTCCTTCTTGTCCTTCACGAGCAGCTTGCCGAGCTTCTCGACGTTGAACGGCACCTCGCAGATGATGCAACGGTCCGCGCCGCTCAGGTACGAGCTGATCAGCGAGGTCTCGCCGCTGTTCCGGCCGAACAGCTCGATGACCGCGATGCGCTCGTGGCTGCCGGTGCTCGTGCGGAGCTGGTGGATGAACTCCACCGTGCGGGTGATGGCGGTGCTGAAGCCGAGGCAGTAGTCGGTGCCGTAGACGTCGTTGTCCATGGTCTTGGGCACAGCCACCACGTGGAAGCCTTCCTTGTGCAGGCGGTGCGCGTAGCTCAGCGTGTCATCGCCGCCGATCGGCACCAGCGCGTCGACGCCCAGGTACTCGAGCGCGCGCAGGACGTGGGGCGTGAAGTCGTACAGGCCGTCTTCCTTCTTGTACTTCTCGGCCTGGGGCTTGAGGAACTCGGGGATCGCCTTCTCCTTGACGCGCTGGGGGTTCGTGCGGCTACTGTGCAGGAATGTTCCGCCCATCCGGTGGATGGTCCGCACCGCGATGCGGTCGAGGTTCATGACGTACTGGTCGACGCTGGACGGGTCGTCCGGGTTGACCATCAGGGGGCCGAGCCAGCCGCGGCGGAAGCCGATCACTTCGTAGCCACGGTCGAGAGCCAGGTTGACGAGAGTCCGAATGCAGGGGTTGAGGCCGGGCACGTCGCCGCCGCCCGTCAGGACGGCGATCTTCTTGGTCTTCTTTCCGCTCATGGCATTGGGAAGGATACCGGAAATGGGTCTTTCGGCACTTTCGCCCAATCAGGAGACGCGCTCGACGGACGCCTCGTTGTAGAGGAGCCGGACGACCGGCCCCCGGGCGATCTCGCTTCCGTCGGTCGTGGCGGTGGCCGCGCCAGCCGCGAGGCCCCAGCGGAGCGCCTCCGGCCAGTCGCATCCATCTTCGAGGGCCCAGAGCAGCGCTCCCAGCAACGAATCGCCGGAGCCGATCGTGCTG
>DPBN01000324.1:7795-17468 GCA_003516955.1 Armatimonadota bacterium
CGAGGCTCGACCTGCGGCGAACGGCCCAGCCAAACGCCGCCGGCCGTCGCGAGCGCCGCCCCGTCCTTGCCCATGGAGACGATCACGTTCTCGGCCATCGACCGGAGCTCGCGGGCGGCGGAGACGGCCGCCGCGCGGTCGGGAAGCGTCTTGCCGAGAAGGCGCTCCGCCTCGCGCAGATTCGGCTTAATCAGGTCCGGCCGCATCTGCAAGCCGAGGCGCATGGCCTCGCCGTCCGCGTCGAGCAGCACGCGGCAACTCTCTCGGCGAGCCAGCTCCCCCAGCGCGCGGAACGCGTCGACGGGCACGCCCGGTGGCAGGGAGCCTCCGAGCGCCACCCAGTCAGCCCGGTGAAACAGGGTCTCGCAGTGGGCCAGCAGCCGGTGCCACTCCTCGTCCGAGATCTGCGGCCCGGCCTCGTTCAGCGTCGTCGGCGGGCCGTCCCCGGCCTCGATGCTGGTGTTCACCCTGGTCGTCCCGGCGATCTCGACGAACGAGTTGTGGACGCCCTGCGCGTGGAGCACGTGGCGGATGTGCGCCCCGTTGCCGCCGCCGAGGAACCCTGTGGCGATCGTCTTGCCGCCCAGCTCTGCGACCACGCGCGAGAGGTTGACGCCCTTGCCTCCAGCGTCCGTCTCCACGCGGTCCACGCGATTGGTGTCGCCGACCTTGAGGCCCGACACGAAGACCACCCGGTCGACGCACGGGTTGAGCGTGACCGAGACGATCACTGGGCCATGACCTCGGCCAGCAGCAGCTTTTCGGGATCCACGCGCCGCGGAGCGTTGAGGATCTGCGACAGCGGCGTGCCGACCAGCCGCCCGCCGACGAGGCCCGCCATCTCGGCCGTGTAGCCCGCGATGAGCCTCTCCACGGCGAAGGCGCCCAGCCGCAGGCCCAGCACGCGGTCGAAGGCCGTGGGGCTGCCGCCCCGCTGGATGTGGCCGAGCACCACGTAGCGAGTGTCGAAGCCGGTCATTTCGGCGACCTTGGGACTGATCTCCGCGGCGTGTCCGGCCCCTTCCGCCACGATGATGATGCTGCTGCGCTTGCCCCTGGCGCCGGCGCCACGCAGCTTGTCGCAGATGCCTGGGAGGGAGTAGGGCACCTCCGGGATCAGGATGGCCTCCGCGCCGCCGGCCAGTCCGGCCTCGACGGCGATGAACCCGTTCCTGCGCCCCATCACCTCGATGACGAACACCCGGTCGTGGGAGTAGGCCGTGTCGCGGATGCGGTCGATCGCGTCCACCGCGATGCCCACCGCCGTGTCGAAGCCGATCGAATAGTCCGTGCCGTTCAGGTCGTTGTCGATGGACCCCGGCACTCCGTACACCGGGAAGCCGAACTCCTCGTGCAGGACCAGCGCGCCGGTCAGCGACCCGTCGCCTCCGATCACCACCAAGCCTTCAACGCCGTTCTTGCGCAGCTGGGCGACGGCCCGCTCGCGCCCCTCCTTCTCGCGGAACTCCTTGCAACGCGCGGTCTGGAGGATCGTTCCGCCGCGGTTGATGATGCCTCCGACCGACTTGCTGTCCATGGGTTGGAACTCGTCGAGCAGGATGCCGCTGTATCCGTGCTGGTAGCCCAGGACCTCCATCCCCCTGCCGATGGCCGTGCGGACAACCGCGCGGATGGCCGCGTTCATGCCCGGGGCGTCCCCTCCGCTGGTGATGAGTGCGATTCTCTTCATCTTCGCCGATCCTCCTGCCGCGAACCCATTATGCCCGTTGCGCGGCTCCGGAACCGCTACAATTCCTCACGACGCATGGACACGTTCGGAAGCCGCTCCCTGTCGAGGCCCGTCTTCGAGGCGATGCGTGCCACGGTCTGGGTGCATCCCGAGGACTCGCTGATGCGCGCCGCGAACCTCCTGAGGGACGGCCACCCGAGCGTGCTGCCGGTGGTGGAGGGAGGAACCCTGGTCGGGGTCGTCACCGACCGGTCCCTGGCGGAGGCCATCGCCCTCGGTCGCGAGCCGCTGGACGAGGTGCGCCTGGCCATGCGCCCTCACCTCGAGGTCAGGCCGTACGCCCTCGGCGCCGAGGCCCTGCGGCTCTTGGTGGAGACCGGCGAGCCGGCGTTGCTGGTGGTGGACGACGCAGGCAACCTGCTCGGCGTGGTCGCTCCATCGGACTTGGTCGCCGACCACCGACCGGAGCCCAACCCGCCGCTCGTTGGAGGCATGGCCACGCCGTTCGGGGTGTATCTGACGGCCGGCTCGGCCAGGGCAGGCGCGCCCGGCTGGGCGCTCGCCACCACCGGCGCCCTGCTGTTCCTGCTCTATGTGGCCTCGGCTCTGTTCGCCTCATGGCTGCACGACGTCGCCGGGGGGCCGCTCTGGCTGAGACAGACCGTCGCGGCCGTTGGGCCGACCGCCCTGTTCCTGATCGGGCTGCGCGCGCTGCCGCTCTCCAGGATCCACGGGGCCGAGCACAAGGTGGTGCACGCCATCGAGCGTGGAGAGCATCTGGTTCCCGCCGTGGTGGCCCGGATGCCCCGCGTGCACCCGCGCTGCGGGACGAACATCGCGGTAGGCGCGACGCTGTTCCTCGGCATCGCGACGAGCAGGGCCATCCCCGACGAGAGCCTGCGTCTGATTGTGGCGGCGGTCGTCACGCTGCTCTTCTGGCGGCGCATCGGGGAGGTGTTCCAGCGATTCGTCACGACGCGCGAACCGAACCGGCGCCAACTGGAGGCGGCGATTCGCGCGGGGAGCGAGCTGCTGGAGGCCTACCGCTGGTCGACGATCGGGCGGCCAGGCCTGTGGCTACGCCTGAGGAACAGCGGGATGTTCCATGTGATGGCTGGCTCGCTGGCGGCCTATGCTGTCGTGGCGGTCACCCTCTGGCTCCTCGGGTGGCCTCTGGGTCTGTAGGGGCGGAGCCGGATGGCGCCCCGCCCCTCGGTCGGGCTAGACGAGCAGGCCGGTGGAGTCCGGACGGAAGGACTGCAGCACCTTCTGGTAGTTGGCCCGTTCGTAGGCCGCCGGCTCGGCCACGTTGATCTGGCTCATGCTGCCGATCATTTGCTGAACCGACTCGTACTCGTGCTCGGCCATCCAGGTGGCCATGTCGCCGACGATCTCTCGGATCCGTCCCAGGCCTCTGGCTAGGAGCTCGCTGGCGGTCATCGCCACGTTGGCTCCGGCCATGAGGGCCTTGAGAACCTCCCAGTGCGAGTGGACCCCGCTGGTGATGGCGAAGTCGAGCGGCACCCTGCCGTACAGGATGGCCGTCCAGTGGAGCGGGAGCCGGATCTCGTGCTTCGTGCTGAGCACCAGGTTGGGCTTGACCTCGAGCTCCTCCAGGTCGAAGTCGGGCTGGTAGAAGCGGTTGAACATCACCAGGCCCTTCGCGCCGGCGTGGGCGAACTTCTTGGCCATGTTGCTCATGGAGCTGAAGTAGGGCCCCACCTTGACCGCAACCGGGATCCGGACCGAGGAGACGACCTCCGAGACGACATCGGTGTACATCTTCTCGATCTCCGAACCCTCCACGTCGGGGTTGGTGGCCAGATAGTAGATGTTCAGCTCGAGGGCGTCCGCGCCGGCCTCCTCCATCAGCTTCGCGTACTGCGTCCATCCGCCCGAGGAGACGCCGTTGAGGTTGGCGATCACGGGCAGCTTGGTGGACTCCTTGGCCCGGCGGATCAGGTTCAGGTAGCCGTCCGGGCCGACGTGGTACTGCTCGGCCTGGGGGAAGTAGCTGAGGGCTTCGGCGTAGCTCTCCGTTCCGTAGGCCAGGTAGTGGTCGAGGATGCGGCTCTCCTGGTTGATCTGCTCCTCGAACAGCGAGAAGAGCACGATCGCGGGTGCGCCGGCGTCCTCGAGGCGGCGGATGCCGTCCAGGTCGCTGGACAGGGGCGAGGCCGAGGGGACCAGCGGGTGGTCCAGCTCGAGTCCGAGGTATCGGGTTTTCAGGTTCATTTCGACGACTCCTTCGTCTCAGCCATCTGCTGCAGGGTGGCGTACCGGGCCTTGGCGTCCCTCTCGGCCTCCGCGAGAAGCCTCGCAGCGACCCCAGGGTTGCTCTGGGCGAGCATCCGGTACCGCGTTTCGTTGTAGGCGTAGTCCTTGTACGGGATCGAAGGCGGCTTGCTGTCCAGCTGGAGCGGGTTCTTGCCCTCGGCCGCCAGCGCGGGGTTGTAGCGGTAGAGCGGCCAGTGCCCGCACTCCACCGCCAGCTTCTGCTGGTTGAGGCCCTTGCGCATGTCGATGCCGTGCGCGATGCAGTGCGAGTAGGCGATGATCAGCGACGGGCCGTCGTAAGCCTCCGCCTCCAGGAACGCCCGCAGGGTCTGTGCGTCGCTGGCCCCCATCGCCACCTGGGCGACGTAGACGTTGCCGTACTGCATCGCCATGCGTCCCAGGTCCTTCTTGGCGCCCGGCTTTCCGCCGGCGGCGAACTTGGCCACGGCGCCCCGGCTGGTGGACTTGGACGCCTGCCCGCCGGTGTTCGAGTACACCTCGGTGTCCAGCACGAGGATGTTCACGTTCCGGCCGCTGGCCAGCACGTGGTCCAGGCCACCGTATCCGATGTCGTAGGCCCATCCGTCTCCGCCGATGATCCAGACGCTCTTGGGGATCAGCGCGTCGGCCACGTGGAGCAGATCGTGCTCCTCGTTCGACTGCGGGCTCTCGAGGAGGGCCTTCAGCTCGGCCACGTTCGCCCGCGCCTCTTCGATCGTCGGATTCTCGGCCAGCAGGCGGTCGGCGAGGTCGTCTCCGATGCGCCCGCGGAGCCTCTCCACCAGGGTCCTGGCGTAGGCGTTCTGGTGGTCGAGAGCGAGCCGCATGCCGTAGCCGAACTCGGCGTTGTCCTCGAAGAGGGAGTTGCTCCACGCCGGACCCCTGCCGTCCTTGTTCTTCGTCCAAGGGGTCGTGGGCAGGTTGCCGCCGTAGATCGACGAGCAGCCGGTGGCGTTCGCGATCACGGCGCGGTCGCCGAACAGCTGGCTGACCAGCTTCACGTAGGGGGTCTCGCCGCATCCGGCGCAGGCGCCGGAGAACTCGAACAGCGGCGTGAGCAGCTGCACGTTCTTGATCGTGTTGAACTTCGGCGCGCTGCCGTTCGAGGGGTACTCTGTCAGCTTCTCGAAGAAGTTCCAGAACGCGACCTCGCGATCGTGGATCTCCCGCACCGACTCCATGTTCAGTGCCTTGCGGCTGACGTTGGACTTGTCCTTGGCCGGGCATACCTCGACGCAGAGCCCGCAACCCGTGCAGTCCTCGACCGAGAGCTGCAGGGTGAAGCGGCGGTCGGAGTATTCGCGCCACTTGGCGGGAGCCGACCGGAAGCCCTCCGGCGCGCCCGCGAGCTCGGACTCGGGATAGACCTTCGTTCGGATGACGGCGTGCGGGCAGACCAGCGAGCACTTGCCGCACTGGATGCAGAGGTTCTCGTCCCAGACGGGCGCCTCGAGCGCGATGTTGCGCTTCTCCCACTTGGTCGTCCCCGTGGGGAAGGTGCCGTCCGCGGGCATCTTGCTGACGGGCAGAAGGTCGCCGCGGCCTGCGATCATCTCCGCCGTGACGGTCTTGACGAACTCGGGGGCATCGGCGGGCACGACCTCCTTCTTTCTCGGCTTTCCGGTGATCTTGCCGGGCACCTGCACCTCGTGGATGTGATCCAAGGCCATGTCCACCGCCGCGAAGTTCTGCTGCACGACGGCCTCTCCGCGCTTGCCGTACGTCTTGCGGATGGCCTCGCGGATCTTCTGGATCGCCTCCTCCCGCGGCAGCACGCCGCTCAGGGCGAAGAACGCGACCTGCATGATCGTGTTGATGCGCGAGCCCATGCCGGTCTTGCGGGCGACCTCGTAGGCGTCCACGGTGTAGAACCGCAGCTTCTTGCTCAGGATCTGCTCCTGGACGTCGGCGGGCAGCTCGTCCCACACCTCGGAGGCGGGGATGGGGCTGTTCAGGAGGAACACGCCACCCGCGCGCGCGATGTCCAGCACGGGGTACCTCTGCACGAGGCCGAACTGGTGGACCGCCACGAAGTCCGCCTTTTGGAGCAGGTACGTGCTCTTGATGGGGCGCGGGCCGAAGCGGAGGTGCGACACCGTCACCGAGCCGGACTTCTTCGAGTCGTAGACGAAGTAGCCCTGGGCGTAGTTGTCGGTCTCCTCGCCGATGATCTTGATCGAGTTCTTGTTCGCGCCGACCGTGCCGTCGGAACCCAGGCCCCAGAACACCGCCTTGACCACGTCGTCCGGCTCCGTGACCCAGGTCGGGTCGAAGTCGATGCTCGTATGGGCCACGTCGTCGATGATGCCGACCGTGAAGTGGTTCTTCGGCTGATCCTTGGCGAGCTCGTCGAACACGCCCTTGACCATCGCCGGCGTGAACTCCTTGGAGCCGAGGCCGTAGCGGCCACCCACGATCTTGGGCAGGCTCTGGAGCGCCGCGGACCCGTCGAGGAACGCCTCGAGCAGCGCGGCGGCGACGTCTTGGTGGAGCGGCTCGCCGATCGCCCCGTGCTCCTTGGTGCGGTCCAGCACGGCGATGCGGCGGACGGTGGGCGGCAGGGCGGCGACCATCGCCCGGCCGTCGAACGGGCGGTACAGGCGAACCTTCAGCAGGCCGACCTTTTCGCCAGCGGCGTTCAGCGACTCGATGGCCTCCTCCGCCGTCTCGGCTCCCGAACCCATCATCACGATCACCCGTTCGGCCTGCGGGTCGCCCACGTACTGGAACAGGCTGTAGCGGCGGCCGGTGAGCTCGGCGAACCGATCCATGGCTTCCTGGACGATCCCGGGCGCGGCGGCGTAGTAGGGGTTCACCGTCTCGCGCCCCTGGAAGTACACGTCCGGGTTCTGGGCGGTGCCGCGCATGACGGGGCGCTCGGGGTTCAGAGCCCGGTCGCGGTGCGCGCGGACGAGTTCGTCCGGGATCATCGCTCGGATCTGCTCGTCGGTGAGCTGCTCGATCTTCTGGACCTCGTGCGAGGTTCGGAATCCGTCGAAGGCGTGGATGAACGGCACGCGCGCCTTGAGGGTGGCAGCCTGGGCGATCAGGGCGAAGTCGTGCGCCTCCTGGACCGAGTTGCTGACCAGGATCGCGAAGCCGGTCGACCGAGCGGCCATGATGTCGGAGTGGTCGCCGAAGATCGACAGGCCCTGGGCGGCGATCGCGCGGGCCGACACATGGAAGACGGTGCTGGTCAGCTCTCCCGCGATCTTGAACATGTTCGGGATCATCAGCAGCAAGCCCTGACTGGCCGTGAAGGTCGTCGTGAGCGAGCCGGCCTGCAGGGAGCCGTGCACGGCGCCGGCGGCGCCGCCCTCGGACTGCATCTCCTGCACCAGAGGCACCGCGCCCCAGAGGTTCTTCTTGCCGGCCACGGCCCACGCGTCCGCGAGCTCGGCCATGGTGGACGAGGGGGTGATCGGGTAGATCGCGACCACCTCGTTGGTCTTGTAGGCGACTGTGGCGGCGGCCTCGTTGCCGTCGATCGTGATGGGATTCTTCATAGTCATGGCAGTTCCATTCGATCAGAGTCCGCGGCTCGCTCCTCGGGTGCTCGGCTGCGCCGAAGATCGCCGCGCGGTTCGTGCAACCGGCTGAGCCGTCGGGTTCGGTCTCTCGGAGAGGCCGCTCGGCCTTGCCCGCGGACCCGGGGGTCGTTCGCGGGCCATGGATCGTCATCGGAGCGAGGGACGACCATCGTGCGATCTCCAGTTTACACAAACCACTAGGTCCAAATACCCCCCTTGGCGCCTTTTGAACGGACGACGGCAATTCTGGTAGGGTCCGAGCAATGCTGCAGAGCTATCTCCGGAAGATTCTGCTCGCGCGCGTGTACGACGTCGCCGCGGAGACTCCCTGCGAGCTGGCGCCCGTCCTGAGCCGGCGGCTGGGCTGCGAGGTCTGGCTGAAGCGGGAGGACCAGCAGAGCGTGTTCTCGTTCAAGCTCCGGGGGGCGTACAACAAGATGGCCGGCCTCTCGAAGGAGGAGCTCGCTCGCGGCGTGGTGGCGGCCTCGGCGGGGAACCACGCGCAGGGCGTGGCGCTGGCGGGCCGCAGGCTGGGCGTCTCCGCCACGATCGTGATGCCGGCGACCACGCCTCGGATCAAGGTGGACGCCGTCCGGCGGCACGGGGCGGAGGTGGTGTTGTTCGGCGACAACTACGACGCCGCCTACGAGAAGGCGCGCGAGCTGGCCGCCTCGGCGGGGATGACGTTCGTGCACCCCTACGACGACCCCGACGTGATCGCGGGCCAGGGCACGATCGGCCTGGAGATGGTTCGGCAGATCCCGCAGCCCGTGGACGCCGTGTTCGTCCCCGTGGGCGGTGGCGGCCTGATCGCCGGCGTGGGCGTGTGCTACAAGGCGCTCCATCCGGCGACGAGGGTGGTCGGCGTGGAGCCGGAGGACGCCGACGCGATGGCGCGGAGCCTGCGGGCGGGCCGGCGGGTGCGCCTGGAGAGGGTCGGGCGGTTCGCGGACGGCGTCGCCGTGCGGCAGGTGGGCGAGGAGACGTTCCGCATCGCGCGCAAGGTGGTGGACGAGGTGGTGGTGGTCTCGAACGACGAGATCTGCGCGGCCATCAAGGACCTGTTCGAGGACAGGAGGTGCGTTCTGGAGCCCGCCGGCGCTTTGGCTTTCGCGGGCTTGAAGCGCTTCGTGCAGCGGAGCGGCAAGCGGGGCGGGCGCTTCGCGGCCATCGCCAGCGGGGCGAACCTGAACTTCGACACGCTGCGGCACGTCTCCGAGCGGGCGGAGATCGGCGAGCGGCGGGAGACGGTGTTCGCGGCCACCATCCCCGAGCGTCCGGGCAGCTTCCTGGAGTTCTGCGAGGCGATCGGCCCGCACGAAATCACGGAGTTCAACTACCGGTACAGCCCCGGCCCTGAAGCGCACGTGTTCGTCGGGCTGCGGACCGCCAACCCGACCGAGGTGGCCGCCCTGTTCGCCCGCCTGCAGGCTCGGGGCTACGGCGTGGTGGACCTCACCGACGACGAGGTGGCCAAGCTGCACGTCCGCCACATGGTCGGCGGACGAACCAAGGCCCGGCACGAGCGCCTCTTCGCCTTCGTGTTTCCCGAAAGGCCGGGAGCGCTGCTGGGCTTTCTTCGGCGCCTGGAGCAGCCGTGGAACATCAGCCTGTTCCATTACCGGAACCACGGCTCCGACTACGGTCGGGTGCTCGCGGGGATCCAGGTGCCGCCGGCCGACCGGGCAAAGCTCAAGGCGTTCCTGCGGGACTCTGGTCTGGAGTGGACCGAGGTGACCTCCAACCCCGCCTGCCGCCTGTTCCTGTGATCCCCCCTCAAGGCGGAGAGCGGGCTCAGGCGGCAGGCCCGCGGAGGGAGAGCCGCGATTCGGCGAGCCAGGCGAACGCCGCGCCGACGGCCGATCCCAGCGCGGCGGCGGCCAGAACGTCGCTCGGCCAGTGCACCCCGCGGTACACCCGGCTGAGGGCCACGCCGAGCGCCCAGACGATCAGCGGCCACCCCCTGCGGTTGCGAAGCATCAGGGCGGCGCAGACGGCAAGGGCGAAGCTGGTGACCGTGTGTCCGCTCGGGAAGCTGCCGAACCGAAACGGCTCCTGGGGGAGGGTCCATGCAACCAGGCTCGGCCTCTCGCGGTCGAACAGACCCTTGAGAAGGGAGTTCAGGATGCCCGACGCGCCGAACGCCGACGTGTCGCCGGGGATGGTGTTGCGGTTG
>DPBN01000050.1 GCA_003516955.1 Armatimonadota bacterium
CGACGGCAGCTACCACGAGGTCGACAGCAACGAGAACGCCTTCAAGCAGGCCGGCGTCATCGCGTTCCGGGAGGCCATGAAGAAGGCCCAGCCGGTGCTGAAGGAGCCGATCATGCACGTCGAGGTCACCACGCCGGAGACCTATGTGGGCGACGTGGTCGGCGACATCAACGCCCGCCGCGGCAGGATCGAAGGCATGGAACAGGCTCTCGGAGGCGTCACCGTGATCACGGCGCACGTGCCTCTCGCGGAGATGTTCGGGTACGTGACCACCCTGCGGTCGCTGACCCAGGGACGCGCGACGCCGAACGTGACTCCCTCCCACTACGAGGAAGTGCCGGCGAACATCGCAACCGAGGTCATCGCCAAGGCCGCGCGCTGACGCGGATCGGCACGCTCAGACGACGGGGTTGGTGAGTTCGCCGACCCCGTCGACCCACACGGTGACTGCGTCTCCCGGCTTGAGCCACAGAGGCGGCTGCCGAGCCATCCCCACGCCGTGCGGCGTTCCGGTCAGAATCACCGTGCCCGCCAGGAGCGTCGTGTCGGCGGAGAGGAATTCGATCAGCTGGGGCACGTCGAAGATCAGGTCGCTCGTCGTCCAGTCCTGGACCGTCTCGCCGTTCACGCGGGTGCCGAGGCGCAGGTTGCCCGGGTCCGGGATTTCGTCTGGAGTGACGAGGCAGGGACCCAGCGGGCAGAAGGTGTCGAACGACTTGGCGCGGCACCACTGTCGGCCGCTCCGCCTGATCTGCCAGTCCCGTGCGCTCACGTCGTTGGCGGCGGTGTAGCCCAGGACGAAGTCGAGGGCCCGCTCGGCCGGGGCGTTGCGCGCGTTCCGCCCAAGGACCACGGCCAGCTCGCACTCGTAGTCGACCTCTTCCGCGGGCAGAGCGCGGGGGATGACGATCGGGTCGCCCGGGTTCTGCACGCTGGCGGGGTTCTTCAGGAACAGCACGGGCCATTCGGGAACCTTGCCGCCGGTTTCCTCCGCATGGCGGCGGTAGTTCAGGCCGATGCCGAGGATCGCCGTCGGCTGGACGGGAGCGAGGAGCTTCGCGATCGGCTCGAGTTCGCCGGCGAGGGACCATTCTCCGAAGAGGTCGCCCCGGATCCTCTCCGCAAGGTTTGGCTCGACCCAGCGGCCCCATCGGGGCGGTTCGCCGGGGTCCGTCAAGTATCGGACGATCTTCATGGCTGGGTTTCGATGCGGGAGAGGTGCTCGGCCTTCCCCTCCACGCCGGCGGGAAAGGCGAACAGCAAGCCGGCCAAAGGGTCGTCGGGGTCCTGGGCCGGGCCGCCGTAGCTGGTGACGTAGGCCGTGCGGCCGTCTGGTCCACCGATCGCCACGCTGGTGGGCCGTCGGGTTGGAGCCTCCACCCTCGCCAGCCGCTCGCCATCGGCGGAGAGCCGCCAGACGGCGGACCCGTCCCAGAACGCGACCCAAAGGCAGCCCTCCGCGTCGACCGTCAGGCCGTCCGGCACGCCGGGCAGGTCTCCGAAGTCAGCCAGCGGCCGGCGGTTCGAGGCGCAACCCTCCGTCGGGTCGAAGTCCCACACGTCTACGCGACGCAGGGGCGAGTCCACGAAGTACATGCGATCCCCCGAGGGGGAGAAGCCGATGCCGTTCGAGCAGCCGACCTCGGTCGCCAGCACTTGGAAGTGGCCGGCGGGGGAAAGCCGGTACAGCGCACCCAGGCGGCCGTCGCGCGGCATCGTTCCGCAGACCACCCCGCCGGCCGGGTCGGCGGACACGTCGTTGAACCTTCCGGGAAACGGATCGCTCGGTAGGGCGGCGACCTCAGCCACCGCTCCCTCGCGCATCCTGCGCACGCGCCCCTCCTCACAGAAGAGAAGAACCGACCCGTCCGCTTGGAAGGTGAAGCCCCCTAGCTGCCTCGCCACGTTCCAGCTGCGATGATCCTCTCGGCCGGGGGTCCAGCGGTGCAGCGAGCCGGCCTCGATGTCGCACCAGTAGAGGGAACGCTCGGTGGGGTGCCACAAGGGTCCCTCCCCGAGGTGGCATCGCACGGAGAGCGCGGGTTCGGCCCGGAGCGCAGACATGGCGGGAGTTTATCCCGCTTCGGACTCGGGGCGGAGGAGGACCAGGGCGGCGGCGACGGCGGCTGCGGTGTCGACCCTCAGGACGCGCGGACCCAGGGTGGCGGCGCGGTCCGAGATGCGCTGCACCTCGCGCGGAGACCAGCCCCCCTCCGGACCGATGACGATCGCCGAGGGCGGCTCCGTCTGTCCCAGATGCCTTCCAACCCCTTCGACCTCCGAGAGCACCACGGCCTGCGGCAGCGCCTCGAGCACGGCGTCCAGGCTGGGAAGCCACCGCACCTTCGGCACCAGGGTCCGGAAGCATTGCTCGGCGGCCTCCCTGGCGATCGTTCGCAGCCTGCGGAGGCGGTCCTCCAGCTTGGATCCGTCCCACTTGGCCAGCGAGCGCTCCGAGGGGAAGACGACGAACTCGGAGACCCCGATCTCGGTTCCCATCCTTACCACAGCGTCGAGCTTGTCCGGCTTCGGCAGGGCCTGCGCCAAGGTCAGCCGATGCGAGGGTTCGGTCGGTGGGCGCTCGCAGGAGACCGGCACGGCCGTCCTGCCTTCCAAGCGGCAGCGGATCAGGGAACCATCGCCCGGAAGCACGGCGATCTCCGCGCCTGACTGGAGCCTGAGGACCTTGCGGAGCTTGTCCAGCTCCTCCTGGGGCAGCTCGATCGGGCCATCCGGCGTCGCGCCATCCACGAACGAGCGGGGCAGGGACCTCAGAGGCGCTGGAGAACCGCCGCCAGCCATTCGCCCCCCCGTTGCACTTCCTGGGGACCGAAGCCCGCCGTCTCCGCCGCGCGAAGCACGTCCGGCCAATTCGCCCCGATCACGCCGCTGATGATCCACAGCCCCCCACGGCGCACGGCGCGGGCGGCGTCCGGGGCGATGCGGATCAGAACCGCGCTGATGATGTTGCTGAAGGCGGCGTCGAACGTTTCGCCCGCCAGCGGATCGAATCCGTTGCCCACCAGCCACCGGCAGGACACGCCGTTGCGCCGCGCGTTCTCACGGGCCACTTCGACGGACGCTTCCTCGATGTCCACGCCGACGACCTCCGCCGCCCCCAGCTTGGCCGCAGCGATGCCCAGGATTCCGCTGCCGCAGCCGACGTCCGCGACCCGCAGGCCGTCCCACGGCAGCGTGGCCAGCAGCCTCAGGCAGAGGCGGGTGGTGGGATGGTCCCCGGTGCCGAAAGCTTGGCCGGGGTCGATCTCCACCTCGACGTCTCCGGGCCGCAGGCCGCACGCCTCCCAGGAGGGTCGGATCACCAGCCTTTCGCCCACCCGGAACGGCTTGAAGAACCGCTTCCAGGTCTCCGACCAATCCTCCTCGGGCACTTCCGCGACCTCGACGTGCGCACCCAGCGCCCGCAGGCGATCGGCCAGGTCCCGGGCCCGCTCGGTGGCTCCCGGCGCGTCCTCGAGGTAGCCCTCGATGCGCGCGGGGTCGTCCAGCACCTGCGTGCTCGGGCAACCCGCCTCCGAGAAAACCTCGGCCCAGGGAGACCAGTCGGCGGGCTCCTCAGGCGGACGGGCGCTGATGCGGTGCCAGGTTCTCACTTCTTCTTGCGGAAGAGCTTGGCCAAG
>DPBN01000320.1 GCA_003516955.1 Armatimonadota bacterium
CAGCCGCCCGCCGAGTGCCAGCCGATCGCGGACCGCTACGACCAGGTGCTCCGCGAAACGGGAGGCATGATGGGAGACATCCTGCAGGCCATCGCCGGCGCCGAGCGGGATCCTTCCTCGGCGGTCGCCGCGCTGCAGTCCATGAAGGGACGCAGCAAGGAGATGATCGACGGACCCGCACGGGAGGCGGACCAAGGCGTGGCCTCGATCTGCGAGCGCTACGGCGTGCCGAAGTGGTTCGCCATCCAGAGCGACGAGAGCGGCGGCGGCATCTTCCAGCGGCTGGCCTTCTAGGCTCGGGCTCTGACGGAGTCGCGGTCGTGCGCGGGCCCAGCGGTGCCGTCCAGAGGTGCGAGGTGCAGCCGCGTCCGATGACGGCAGAGGGAGTTCGATGACGCGGACCCTGGGATGCTCCCTCGTGCTCGCCTCATCCGAGGGAGAAGACCAACAGGCGGCCGCCCCGGATGGGGCGGCCGCCAACGGATCTCAGGGCCAGCGATTCAGTTGCCGCTCTGCTGCTGTTGCTGCTTGCGCATCATCTCCATCGCCTTGGCCTGGGCGTCGCCCTCGAACTGTTGGCGAGCCTTGGCCTGCTCGATGGCGGCCGCCGCGTTCGCCCGCGCCTGGGGCGGCATGTCGGCCGGCAGCTCCTCGACGGACTTCGGAGCCTTCTCCGCGGCCTCCTTGGCCTTCTCCACGTCGCCGGAGTCGGACCCGGAGCAACCCGCGAGAACGCCGAACCCCAGCACGAGAGCGAGCATCCATGCGGTCGTCTTCATCCGATCACCTCACGAACGGAGCGCAGGGCGCCCAGGACTCGAACAGCCAGTCCCAGCTGTCGTACATGTCGGAGGCCATTCCCTTCACGTACATGTACTTGCACCAGTTGAAGGCGCCCTTCTTGACGAACTGCGCGTGGCCGTCCGCGTAGGCGTTGTTCATTCCCTCGAAGCGGTACCGGGCGATCGACCAGCTTGGGAACACCGTGCTGTCGGCGTCCCACTTCTCATGCGAGGTCGGACCGGTGAACACGGGCGGCCACTGGGCTCCGCCGAACCACCACCAAGAGGCCTCGGCCGTGTCGCCGGAGGCGTTCCAGTCGGGGTTGATGCCCACCGTCAGCGTGCTGACGATCTGCGCCGGGGCGTCCAGCTGCGTCGTCGAAACCGACGGCATCACGGGCAGGCCGGTCGGATAGCCGGCGTCCGTCTGGTCGCAGTCCCAGCTCGATCCCCGGGCGTTCCAGTAGCAGGCCCCGGGCATCAGGTTGCGGTTCGACTGGTATGTGCCGCGGGCGCCGGGCTTCATCGGGTGGTCCCAGATGCCCCCCTGCGCGAGCAGCACGCGGCGGGAGCCGTCGTCATAAGCCTGCTGGCCGTTCTTGACGTACGGCATCACGGCCTCGCGCCACGTGAACGGCGTGTTCCAGCCCCAGACGTCGTTGTTCGGCCGCTTGTACCACTGCCTCGGGAACATGTCGTCGTAGTCCGCCGAGTACATGATGATCGCGGTCGCGTGGTTCTTGCAGTTCGACAGGTCCTGCGACTTCTTCGCGGCGACCTTCGCCTGCGCGAACACGGGGAAGAGGATGGCCGCCAGGATCGCGATGATCGCGATCACGACGAGCAGCTCGATGAGGGTAAAGGCAATGCTTCTTCGCATCATGGAAGGATCTCCTTGGATTGACTCGTCCGAGAGCGGCGGACCGACGAACCACGGCGGGAGCCTGCGCCCGGACTCGCAACGAGCGGCAACGCTCCTGCGGGCGAGTGCCCGCGACTCCGGATTCCCTGGGCGGTTCTTCCCGCTTGGTGGCACATCGTCGGTATCCACCGTCCCGGATCGCGCCCTTGCGGGCCGAATGCCGAGACACCCCTATCTTACAACAGGTTGACGTTGATTGGTTAACTGTTTTTGGTGGAATCCCCGCAAATCCCCCGTAGGATGCCGCGAGGGTGAGCCTCAGCGGGCGCGCCTCAGCTTCGTCTCGCTCTTCAGCGAGCCTTTCGTGACGAGCTTCAGCGTGTCTCCGCTCCGGTCCATGGTGTACGCCAGCACCACCCCGTCCGGTCGCTTGAAACGCATCTCGCCGTCCTTGACCGCCCACTGCCCCTTCTCGTTCACCGGGAACGTGCCGCCCGGCGACTGCACCACCCCGTCGAACGCGTACGTGCCGTCGGAGTTGAAGGTGTACTTCGACTTCCCGTCCTCCTTGGCCCACACGCCGACGATGGAGGGGTCCTGGGTGCCCTCGAAGGCCACCTGGCTCGGGGCCGATGTCTGTTCCGCTTCCTCCGAGGAGCCGCATCCGAACAACCCCAACGCGGAAGCGGCCACGGCCGGAACGATGATCCAACGCTTCATTCGATGCCTCCTGGGGAGCGCCCGTAGGGGCCCCGGCATCATGCTAGCCCAATCGGTGCCGGGGCCGTCAACGGGTTCACGAAGGGGCGCTCAGAAGTAGGCCAGCTGCTTCTTCGCGTCGGCATGGTCCGGCTTGAGGCGCAGCACCTCGAGCAGCTGCTGCTTGGCCTCGTCGAACAGACCCAGCATCAGCATCGTCATCGCCAGGTCGTACCGCGCATGGACGTGGTTGGGGTGCTTGGCCACCACTTGGCGGAGCGTCTCGAGCGATCCCTCGAAGTCGCCCTCGAACCCTTGGATCAAGCCGAGCTGCCACCGGGCGTTGGCGTGGTTGGGGTCGGCCGCCAGCACGCGGTTAAGCTCCTCGCGGGCTTCCCGGTACCTCCCCTCGCAGCGCAACGCGAATCCCCGTTGATAGATGGCCTCGAGATCCATCGCGTATGCCGCGCAGTATAGCACACGGCTATTGGGAATCCGGATTCAGAAGAAACCCCGGAGCGGGCTCTTCCTGCCCCAGCTGCCTCTTGCCGTCCGTGCGGGCCTCCGTGGCGGCCTGCTGATCCTGCGCCGGTCCCTCGCCGGGCTCCTTCCGGGGCAGCTCCCGTCCCTCCATCGCGGCTAGGAACGCCTCGCGGTCCAGCGTTTCGTGCTCCAGAAGGGCCCGGACCACGCGGTCGAGCTTCTCGCGGTTCTCCATCAGGATCTCGGTCGCCCGCTGGCGCGCGCGCTCCACGATGGCGCGGACCTCCTGGTCGATCAGCTCGGCCACGGCCTCGCTGTAGTTGCGCTCGTCCATCGTGTAGTCGCGTCCCAAGAACGGGTTCTGGTTCCGCCTGCCGAGCACCAGCGTGCCGAGCTTTTCGCTCATGCCGTACTCGCAGACCATGGCGCGGGCGATGCGGGTGACCCGTTGCAGGTCGTTGCTCGCGCCGGTGGTGACCTCGTTGAACACCAGCTCCTCGGCCACGCGGCCGCCGAGCAGCTCCGCGAGGTCGTCGTGCAGCTCCTGCTCGCTGACCAGGTACTTGTCCGTAACCGGGAGGGACCACGTGGAGCCTAGAGACATGCCCCGCGGCAAGATGGTCACCTTGTGCACCGGGTCGCAGTAGGGCAGCGTCTCTCCCACGATGGCGTGCCCGGCCTCGTGGTACGCGATCACCTCCCGCTCCTTGGCGTCCATCACTCGGCTCTTGCGCTGCGGTCCGGCGATCACCCGGTCCAGCGCCTCCTCCAGGTCCTCCTGCAGGATGCGGGGATGGTTGCGGCGCGCGGCCAGCAGGGCGGCCTCATTCAGCATGTTGGCGAGGTCGGCGCCAGTGAAGCCGGGGGTGCGCTTGCTCAGAACCTCGAGGTCCACCGAGGCGTCCATCGGCTTGCCGCGCGCGTGGATCCGGAGGATCTGCTCTCGCCCCTTGGCGTCCGGAGGGTCCACCACGATCTGCCGGTCGAACCGTCCGGGCCGCAGCAGCGCCGGGTCCAGCACGTCCGGCCGGTTCGTGGCGGCGATCATGATCACGCCGCTGTTCGGGTCGAAGCCGTCCATCTCGACGAGCAGCTGGTTCAGCGTCTGCTCGCGCTCGTCGTGGCCGCCGCCCAGCCCCGCGCCGCGCTGGCGGCCGACGGCGTCGATCTCGTCGATGAAGAT
>DPBN01000311.1 GCA_003516955.1 Armatimonadota bacterium
CGCCCGACCCGGCCACGCCCCAGATTCGGGTCGCCAGGCAGATGGCGAGGCAACCGCCCCGAACCGAGTGCTCGTAGGTTAGGCGGTCGAAGGAGGAGACCAGCGCGAGGTTGCCCGCGATCGCTTCGTCGCGGGACACCGCCTCAGCCAGAGCCTTGGCCAAGCCGCTGGCGACGAGGATGTTCTCCGGGGTCGGTGCGTCGAACACGGCCGACACGACGCTCGCGGTCAGGCCGTAGACCCTCCGCGCCTTCTCCTCGGGCTCGACCTCCTCGCTCTCCAGGATGGCCACGATCTGCTGCGTGGCTTCGGTCAGCTGCGCGGCGCCGCCGTCTCCCGATTCCTCTCCTGCGGAGTCCGCGTACACCCACTCGAATCCCGCCTCGCGGATTCTTCGGATCTGCTCCTCGGAACCAATGGTGAAGCTGGAGCGGGCGAACGGGTGGTGCAACCAAGAGACCGGCAGGGTCACACGCGCCCCCACCGTCAACCGTTCCACAGGGATCCGAATTCGCTTTCCCATTCGCTGCCGGCTCTTTCCTCAGTATCGGCAGGTCGTCGCGGTTTCCTGCAGCGGCCGCTCCTTCGGGCCGATCTGAGGCGTCTGAACATTGATGGTCTCCTGCATCGCAGCCCTGGTTCTTCTGCAGTTGCCGGCCGTGGAGCAGCCGGTCGCACGGCCTGTGGAGCCGGAGTTCACCGTTCCCTTGGTGCCGTCCAACGAGCAGAGGCTGGCGGCCTCGCCGCGATTGGACGGCGAGATCGAGCCGGAGGAGTGGGACGAGTTCGCCGCGTCGGGCGATGCGCAGTCGTGGTTCCAGTGGGAGCCGGGGAGCCTGCATGCCGCCGCGAAGCTGCCGGTCGGCCAGGACCTGCTGGTGTCGCTCGATCTGAGGGGGGACGGATGGCTCGTAGGTTCCGACAACCTCGAGATCCGCGTCTCTTGGGATGGCGCCGCGGCCAAGGCCGCGCTGAGGCGCCTGGATGCCACGCACCCAGAGGGGCCGGAGTGGGCGGAAGCGTCGGAGCTGCTGCCGTGCCTGTCGCTCGCGGCACGCGGCGATGCCGCGCAGTGGACCGTGGAGTTTACGTTGCAGGACTGGGGACTTGACCAACTGCCCGCCCGCGAAGGGGCCAGGCTGGCGCTGCGAGTCGACGCATGCTCGAAGAACCAAGGGGACTACGCCCCCTATCTGCCGAGGCTGGTCGCTCCAGTGCGGCTGGTCCTGTCCCGCGTGCTGTTCGCGCCGGAGGGGTTCCGGTTCCGGCCCGAGTTCCGGGGGCGCAGCGTGGTTCCCGGCCAGTCGCTCCGTGTGCGCTTCACCTTCGAGGGCTCGGGCGAGATCGGCCTGACCCGCGCGGAGATGAGGACGGAGGGTCTAGGGCAGGAGGACGCCACGCTCCAGGCGGAGCCGTTCCCGGGCTTCGACCGCAAGGGCCGGGCGTTCGTGGACTACCCGATCCGCGTCTCGCCCAACGCCTCAACGGGGTACCGGATCGCGCGTTGCACTCTCCTCCTCCAGCAGGGTGACCCGATCGTCTGCCAGACGAGCTATCAGATCGCGCCGCTGGTGAGCCTCGAGGCCGTCCTGCCCAAGGGCCTGGTGTCCGAGCAGAAGGCGGTCCAGGTGCGGGTTCCGGTGTACGTGCGTTCGAACGTTTTGGGGCGCGTGGACGGCGTGTTCGACGCCACGCTGCCCCAAGGGTGGACGTCCGAGGCCGGGCTGGGCAAGCGGTTCATCATCCCGAACTCTCGTGGCAGCGTCCGCAAGGTGTTCGACCTGACGATCCCGGCCGGCGCACGGGGCGTGTTCCCGATCCGCCTCCGCGCCGAGTTCGACCGGGGCAAGAAGGTGGAGCAGACGGTGTGGATCACCGTGCTGTGAGTTGAGGCCATGGCTGGGTTCTGGGCGCCGTTGCCGACACCGTTCACGGACGACGGCACCGCTCTGAGCGAGGTGCGGCTGGCGCGGTTGCTGCGGGGCCTCCTGCAACGCCCGATCGAGGGGGTGGTGGTCGCCCCGGACGCGGGCGAGTTCTGGGCGCTCGCGGTGGATGAGCGCAAGACGCTGCTGGAGGCGGTCCTGCGGGAGGTCAAGGGGGCGGTGCCCGTCTGGTGCCACGTCTCGAGCCTGCGGACTGCCACGAGCCTGGACTTGGCCCAGCACGCTGAGCGGCACGGAGCCGCCGCCGCGCTGCTGATGCCTCCCCTTTACGGGGTCTACGACGATCAGGAGCTCTTCGAGCACTTCCGCTACGTTCGGCAGTACCTGGAGATACCGCTGGTGGCGGTCGACCCTCAGCGGCGGTTGAAGGAGGCGGTGCGCCGCCGCATCGTGGAGGAAGCCGGCGTGGAGTTCGCGGAGCCGGTTCCCTGGCTGGTGGAGCTGCTGCAGACCGAGGCGGTCGCCAGCTCGGACTCCTTCCAAGCCGAGAGGGCTGTCTGCACACCCTTGGCGTGGACTCTGGAGGGGGACGCGCAACCGAACACGATGAGCCGCGCTTGGCTGGAGGCCGAGGTTCGGTGGCGCAAGGTCGGCGCGGCGAGGTACGGCAAGTGGCTGTTCGCCTCGCACGGGTTGGACCTAGGGCCGCCCCGCCGGCCGCACCTGGATTGGTCCGGTCTCTAGGGCCGCCGTTCAGACCAGTCTCATCGGCAGACCGGCGTCGGCCATCGCCCGTTTCAGCTCGCCGATGCGGTAGAGGCCGTCGTGGAGGATCCCCGCCAGGAGCACCGCGTCCGCGTGACCGATCTGGACCCCGTCCACCAGGTGCTGCGGGCAGCCCACGCCGCCGCTGGCGATGACCGGAACGTCCACGGCGTCGGCCACGGCGCGGGTGAGCTCGAGGTCGTACCCTTGGCGCGTGCCGTCGCCGTCCATGCTGGTCAGCAGGATCTCCCCCGCTCCCAGCTCCACGGCCCGGGCGGCCCATTCGACGGCGTCGAGCCCGGTGGGGCGCCTTCCCCCGTGGGTGTACACCTCCCAGCCGCCGCCCGGCCTGCGCTTGGCGTCGATCGCGACCACGACGCACTGCGCTCCGAAGCGGTCCGCGGCCTGCGCCACCAGATCCGGGTTGCGGATCGCGGCGGTGTTCAGACTGACCTTGTCGGCGCCAGCGAGAAGGGCCTCACGGATCTGCTCCACCGTCGAGATTCCACCGCCCACGGTGAAGGGGATGAACACCTGCTCGGCCACCCGCTCCGCCAGGTCGACCACGGTCGGCCTGCCCTCGTGCGAGGCGGTGATGTCGAGGAACACGAGCTCGTCGGCACCCTCCCGGTCGTAGAACGCGGCGAGCTCCACGGGGTCGCCGGCGTCGCGGAGACCGACGAAGTTCACGCCCTTCACGACGCGCCCGTCCTTGATGTCGAGGCAGGGGATCAGTCGGATGCTCCTCATCGTTCTAGCTCCGGTTCCACCCGGACGCGCGCGAGGCCTCGGCGTCCGGCCCTGATTGTGAAGCGGAACCGACCCAGCTCGCTCGAGACCGCCCCGCTCCACCTCCAAGGCCCGCCGAGGGCCAGGTCCTCCGCGAGGCGTCGAAGGACCGGACGGAGGGCCGTCGGCCCCGCGGTTCCGGTTGGTTCGGCGGAGAGGTCGGGATAGCCCAGCTTGGCCATGCCCAAGACGCGAACTTCGCCCGCCGACTCGGCCAGCCGCAGATGCGACCAGCAGTCGCTGTCCGCATCGGCGGTCCCCGCGAGGCGCTCCGTGAGGGGGTCGTAGGCCGCGAGGGCTCGGCATCGATCCGCGACGCCCCGTGCCGCCAGGGCCAGCGC
>DPBN01000310.1:0-6359 GCA_003516955.1 Armatimonadota bacterium
AAGCGTCGTCGCCCCTCGGCGAAACGTAGATCGTCTCGCCGCCCTGCAGCATCGCCATGGCCGCCATCGCCCACACCATGGCGGGCAGGATACCGCCCTGCGCGGCTAGATGCGGCTCAGCGCGCGGTCGAAGTCCTCGAGCAGGTCGTCCGGATCCTCGATGCCCACGCTGAGGCGCAGAAGGTTGGGCGGAATGCCGCGCTCCAGGCGCTGCTCCTCGGTCATCGTCGCGTGCGACATCAGCGGCGGGTAGGCCACCAGCGACTCCACGCCTCCCAGGCTCTCCGCGAGCTGCACGACCTGGAAGCCCTCGGCCACGCGCGCGGCGTCCTCCGCCGAGGAGCCGACCTCGATGGCCATCATCGCCCCGAAGCTCCGCATCTGCCGCTTGGCCAGCTCGTGGTCCGGATGCGACGGCAGGCCGGGGTAGTGCACCCGGCGGACCTTCGGGTGCCGTTCCAGGCGCTCGGCCAGCATCTGGGCGTTGGAGCAGTGCCTCTCCATCCGCACCTCCAGCGTCTTCAGCCCGCGGAGCGTCAGCCAGCAGTCGAACGGGCTGGGGGCCGCGCCGGTCATCTTGAGCCACTCGAACATCGCGGTCCCGATCTCCGGGTCGTTGGTCACCGTGCAACCGCCGATGACGTCGCTGTGACCATTGATGTACTTGGTGTTGGAGTGGACCACCACGTCCACGCCGAGGTCCAGCGGGTTCTGAAGGAACGGCGACGCGAAGGTGTTGTCGAACACGCTGACCACGCCCCTCCTTCGGCAGACCTCCGCGATCGCGGCGACGTCCACCACGCGCAGGATCGGGTTGGTCGGGGACTCGTATACCACCAGCCGCGTGTTCGGCCGGATGGCGGCCTCCAGGCTGGCGGGGTCGGAGGCGTCGAACTCATCGCACTCGATGCCCTGCAGCGGCCACACCCTCTCCTTGAGCCGGAACGTGCCGCCGTAGATGTCGGACGCGACGAGCACGTGATCGCCCGCCTTGGCCAAGCTCCCCGCCGCGGTGATGGCCGCCATGCCGGAGGCGAAGACCGTGCAGAACCGCCCGTTCTCGAGCGCGGCGATCACCTGCTCGAGGATGTGCCGGTTGGGGTTGGCGCACCGCGTGTAGTCGACCGGCGGCACCTCGGCCAGGCTGTTCCAGCCGAAGGTGGAGGTCTGGTAGATCGGGTTGACCACAGCCCGATAGTCGCTGTCGGGCTTCTGCCCAACCCGGATGGCCTTCGTCGCGAACCGCATGACCCCGCAAGATACCCCGGACGGCGAGCGTCCGCAGGTCGGTCCGATTTCCCAACAGTCCGCGCAAATCCGGCTCTTCAAGCAGGAGGACAAAACGGATGGGACCCGAGAAGTAGAAAGAGGGCGCAAGACGTGCTTCCCTCTTGAGACTCATGGGAAGGCTGAGGACAGGATGCGGACTCTTGGTGCAGGCGGGAGTCCTTGTTGGGGTGCTGCTGGGAGCGAACGCATGGGGACAGCCCGCCGATGATCGGTACAAACCGCTCGAGGACCGGCTTCGCGCGGCGGGGTTCTCCGCGGAGAGGGGACGGGTCCATTGGCGGCTCGCTCTCTCCACCGGTCACTTCGGCGTCGATCCCACGCTGGCGGCCGCGATGCGCGAGGAGGCGCTTTCGCTCCTCGGGCGCTTCGGCTCGGAGGGGGACAAGGTGAGCGTCGCGGCCTTCGAGATGGAGGTCTGGAACCGAAAAGGGCCGATCCAACTCAAGGCGCCCGGCTGGGAGGCCGCCGTGGAGGGGCTGCTGCCGGACACGCCCAAGGCCGGCAGCCGAGGCGGGCGCGACGTCTATCGGGCTCTGCGGGAGATCGCCGATCGGGCATCCGACCCGTCGGTGATCCTCGCGATCACGCCCGGGCCCAGCCAGCTCCCCAAGGACGGCCGGGGCGAGCTGCTCACCAAGGAGGCGCTCTCCACCAAGGGATATTCCGATCCGTTCCACTTCTCCGTGGACGCCATCGGTGCGCCAGGCCGACGGCTCCGGATCACCGCCCTGGTGCCCGAGAACCTCGCGATCGGCAACGAGCCCCGCAAGCCGCTGCCGCACGCCGCGCAACCGAAGGCGGGGGGCGTTCCGTTCTGGGTCGCCCTCTTGGCGGCCTTGCTGGCTGCGGTGGCCTCGTGGATCGCGGCCACCCGGCGCGGACGCTCCGTCGCCGCCGTCGAACCCGCCCCGCAGGCCGACCCGGAACCAGAACCCGCGCCGGCGGAGCCCGCCGAGGAGACCACGCCAAGGGGACTCATCCACACGCTCGACGCCATCTCGCAAGACCTGGCTGAGACGGTGAACAACCACGCGGAGGCCATCGCGGCGCTCAGGGCGAACGTGCTGGAGGTGGGCGCCCTGAGGCAGGAGGTCGCCCGGAAGGAGTCGGAGGTCGAGGCATGGATCGACGGCGCCATTGAGTTTCTGGACGCCGCGCACCGGGCTTCCAGGATGGAAGGCGTCACGCCGGAGAGAAGGGAGACGTGGGCCAAGGCCGCCCAGATGCTGGCGCGCCGGTGCGCACGCCTCGGCCTCGACGTGATCGATCCGAAGCCCGGAGAGCCCGTGGTGGCGGGCCTCCACCTGATCGAGGAGTATGCGCCCGGCGAGCCCGGAATCATCCAGGAGTGCCTGGAGTGGGGGTTCCGCACGGGGTCGCGCGTCATCCGGCCGGCCAAGGTCGCCGCCGGCAAGCCTGAAAACTGAGCACACAGGAACCCGCAATGAACTCGAGTGAACTCGCCATCGGCATCGACCTCGGAACCTCGACGTCGATCCTCTCGGTGCTCCGCGACGGCAAGCCGTTCGCCATCCCCGACCCGCAAACGAAAACGCCCATCGTGCCGTCGGTCGTCGGCCTGAACCGCAGGGGCGAGTTGGAGGCCGGGCAGGCGGCGCTGAACGCCGTCACCGATCCGACCCGGCTCATCCGCGAGGCCAAGCGGGCCATGGGCACCTCCACCACGTTCCAGCTGGGCCAGCACACCCTCCGGGCCGAGGAGGTCGCGGCGCTGGTGCTCCGCAAGATGGCCGCCGTCGGGGAGTCCTACCTGGGCGTGCCGGTGCGGAAGGCCGTCATCACGGTTCCGGCCTACTTCGGAGACCTGGAGCGGCGGGCGACGCTCCGGGCGGCCGAGCTGGCGGGGATCGGGGCGATCCGGCTGATCAGCGAGCCGGTCGCCGCGGCGGCCGCGTTCGGGCTGGACAACCACAGCTTCGAGGGAACGGTGCTCGTGTTCGACATGGGCGGCGGAACGCTGGACGTGACCCTGCTGGAGATGATCGAGGGCGTGCTCGAGGTGAAGGCCAGCCACGGCGACAAGCATCTGGGCGGCAAGGACATCGACGAGATTCTTATGAACCACGCGCTGGCGGAGTTCCGGCGAGAGCACCCCGGCGCCGAGCCGTCGCAGGCGGCCATGGAGCGGCTGAAGCGCGCGGCCGAGAGCGCGAAGAAGATGCTGAGCGAGAGCGAGGTCGCCGACATCGTGGTGGAGAACTTCGCCGCGCACGAGGGCGACGTGGCCGAGCTCTGCGTCACCGTGGAGCGGCGACAGTTCGAGTCCCTGATCCGGCCGCTCATCGACCGGGCGATCCAGACCGTCGATCAGACGCTGGACAAGGCCGGAGCGAGCAAGGGCGACATCGACCGCCTGCTGCTCGTCGGCGGCGCCACCTACATCCCCGCCATCCGCGAGGCCGTCGTGCGGCACATCGGCAAGCCGGCCCTGAGTGGCGTCGACCCCGACCTCGCCGTGTCGCAGGGGGCCGCGATCTCCGCGGGCCTGGCGCTCGGCACGCTCGATTCGACCAGAGAGCAAACCGTGGCGATCGTCGACAGCAACACCCACGGCATCGGCGTGCGGGTGTTGCACATCGAGGAGTACGACGCTTACCCGACTTACGACGAGCTGATCGCGCCGAACACGCCCATCCCGTACTTCACGAAGCGGATGTACAGCCTCCTGAGGCCGGACCAGACCGAGCTGGAGATGCACGTGTTCCAGGACGTCCGCAACACCAAGGTGCTGGAGGACTGCGTGCCCACCGGCGTGTCCGGAGTCATCACGGACATTCCGCCGGCGCTGTACGGCGAGCCCCACAAGGTCGAGGTGGAGTTCAGCTACGACCAGAACCACATCGTGCAGATCAAGGCCACGGTGGTCGGCGTGGGCAAATCCACCACCGTGCGGCTGCACGCCGACGAGCTCTCCCAGAGCGACGAGGAGATGGCGCAGGCCGCGCGGAACATCGACCAGCTGTGGCAGAGCTCGCCCCTGGCCAAGACCAACGAGAAGCTGATCGAGCGAGCCCAGACCGCCATCCGCGAGGGGCACCCGAAGGGCGAGCTGATCGAGGCGCTCGTCGTGGAGCTGAAGACCAAGATCTCCGCGAACGACGCCGAGGGAGTCCGAGCCACGCGCCAGAAGCTCGTGGACGTGCTGGCGGAGGTGTGACGCGATGACCGAGCGCGTTCTCGACTACTTCGAGCTGCTCGGGGTCGACCGAACCGCCTCCCCGGACGAGATCAAGAGGGCGTGGGCGCGCCAGGTTCGCATCCACACCCCGGACAAGGACCCGAAGCGCAACCACGAGCTGAACCAAGCCAAGGCCACGCTGCTGGATCCCAAGGCCCGCAAGGCCTACGAGGCCACCCTGGACTACGGCGAAGAGATCGAAGACCTCCTCGCCGAGGCCGAGGCGGCGATCAAGGCGGAGGAGTGGGACGACGCCGTCGGTCCGCTGAAGGAGGTGCTGGCCCTCTATCCGGACGACGACGCCACCCGTTTCAAGCTGGCCGTCGTCCTCTATCGGGCCGATCGGGAGAGGGAGTCCGCCGACGTTCTGTGGGGCTTGGTCCGGCGAGAGCCAAACTCCTCCCTGTACTACCATTGGCTGGGCATTGTTCTCGCAGAGCTCGGCGACACGACCGTCGCGGAGTGGGCGCACCGAGAGGCCTGCAAGTTCTCGCAAGGGGACTCCGAGCCGTTCATCGCGCTGGCGCGGTTTCTCGCCACGAACGGTCGCGCGGAGCAAGCTGAGCAAGCCATCGAGGAGGCGGTCCACGCCGACGGCAAGGTGGACGTCTCCGACCTCAACGCGTTGCTCGAACTCCCATTCATCCACCTCGCCGCCAAAAAGTACGGGATGATCGAAAGGGACGCCCAGCGCGTCCGTCAACTGCTCGCCGGAGCCGATCCGGGCCTGCTGGAGTTCGCCGCCTTCCGCTTCATGGACATCGCCGACAAGCTGCTCCAGGCGGATCGCTACACCGAGGCGGTCCTCTTCTTGGACGCGGCCACGCAGCTGGCTCCGATTCCGGAGGACCTTCGGGGCTGGGAGCGGCGCGTTCGCCTGCTGGCGCAGATCGTGCAGGAGCTGGGGCGCCTCAAGGACGACGACCTTGTCCTCCCTGGGCTCAAGGGGGTGGTTCACTGCTACGCGATCGGGTTCGCCGGATGGAAGGTCGACTTCGACGTCCAAGAGTACTTCGAGGAGTGCCTGGACGGTCTGGACACCAGCAACCAGTACACGGTTCTCTGCGACGTGGAGCGCCTGGCCGCCGCATACCCCGGACTGTACTCGCTCGCAGCCGAAACCTTGCGCGAGATCGAACAAGTGTCCAAGGCGCACGTCCAGAGAAACCCCTATCTGGCACTGGCTTCAACCCGAAGACGGACGGTCAGCGCACCCGGCCCAGCCACTTCGGCGGCGAGCCAGACGCAGCATGCATCCGCGACGAAAGGCCAGCCGACTCAAGCCGCGCCGGCAGCGAGCCAGCCTACTCAAGCCACTTCGGCTGCCAGCAAGACGCAGGCGGCGCCGGCGACGAGCAGCCAGCCGCAACCGGCCGGGCCGAGGCCCCCCGAGCCGAGGCGGGCGGAGGAGGTGTTCCCGCCCGGCTGCTCACTCGCCCTTGTGTTCTTCCTGCTGATCGCGGTGCTGATCGTCGTCTCGCAGATCTGACCGCTGCCGTGGCCTACTTCAAGCCCGTGAGGGCGATGCCCTGGATGAACAGCCGCTGAGTGAAGAAGAACAGCACGATCACCGGCGCGACCACGATCGTCGAGGCCGCCATCAGCAGGTTCCACTGCGTCCCGCCGTGCTGGCTCTGGTAGAACTGCAGGCCCAGCGCCAGCGTGAACGTCTTCTGGTCCAGCAGGTAGATGAGCGGGCCAAGAAAGTCGTTCCACGTGCCCATGAACGAGAACAGCGCGACCACGGCGATCGCCGGCTTGCACAGGGGCAGCACGACGTCGCGGAACACGCGCCACTCGGAGGCGCCGTCGATCTTGGCCGCCTCGCTCAGCTCGAACGGGATCGTGCGGAAGAACTGCCGCAGCAGGA
>DPBN01000310.1:6455-6810 GCA_003516955.1 Armatimonadota bacterium
AACTGCCGCAGCAGGAAGATGGAGAACGCGCTGCCGAACCACGCGGGCACCCACAGCGGACGGAACGTGCCGATCCACTCGAGGTGCCGGAACAGCGCGAACGTCGGCACCATCAGCACGGGGAACGGAACCATCATCGTGGCCAGCGTCGCCGCGAACATCGCGTCGCGGCCCTTCCACTTCAGCCGCGCGAAGCTGTAGGCCACCAGCGTGTTCGAGGCCACCGTGCCCGCCACCACCAGCACGCACAGGATCAGCGTGTTGCGCGCGTAGACCAAGAACGGGATGTAGCCGAGCTTGTCCGCGCCGTAGGTCATCGCGTCGGCGAAGTTGGTCCACATCAGCTTGCTGGGGA
>DPBN01000127.1 GCA_003516955.1 Armatimonadota bacterium
TCGAACGAGCCGGCGAGGCGCGAGAGGTCCTCCTCCGTGACCGTCAGACCCTTGTCGGGGTACTCGCCCGCCTCAAAAAGCTTGGCGCGGCGCTCCACCCAGCGCGGCGGTTCAGGGGATTGCTGCGGATGCTCCATTCCATCCGAATAGGAGACATCCGTCTACGTTGTCAACCCCCTTCCAGATCCGCGCGGAGTCGGTCGCTGGAGGCCCGCAACAAAACGGGGGCGCCGCCCCGTTGCGGCGCCCCCAGAGCGGTTCCGAAGCCCGGCGGGCTCAGAACTTCTTCGAGTACCCGAACTCCAGCTCGTACTGGTGCATGCTCAGCTTGATCGTCTGCGCCGGATCCATCGGGTTCGGCCCCGACACGGTCTTGCTCGGGCTGTACACCACCGCCATGCTGAACTCCCCGCCGTCCTTCAGCGTCTTGGTGAATCCGCCCGTGAAGTGCCACTCCTGCACGCCCGGGGCGAGGATGTTGAACAGCACGTCGGTGCTGCGGATCGGCTGGCGACCGTAGCTCACGCCCGCGCGCAGCTGGAGGTCCGGACGGGCCTGCCACTGGTAGCCGAGCTTGTACACCGTCATGTCCTTCCACCCGAAGCCGGGGCCGTTGGGGTCGCCCAGCGGGTAGCTGGAGGCGCCGGGGTTGCCAACCGACGTGACGTCGCTGTAGTTGATCTGCTTCACGTCGAACGCCAGCACCGACCTGTCGTTCGGCCGGTACGCCAGGCCCACGCCGTAGTTCTCCGGGATGTCGAAGTTCCCGTGGTCGGCGAACAGGTCGCTGTACTTGTCGAACCGCTCCATCTTCATCTTGGGCGAGTAGACCGCGCCGACCGTCAACCCGGGCCGGATCTCGCTCTGCACGCCCACCTTGAACCCGAAGCCCTGCGACGTGTCCACGCCGTTGTTCGAGATGTTCGAGCTGCTCGGGTTGAAGCCTTGCAGACCCTTCGCCTGGAACCTCTGGAAGCCGTAGATGACCGACGCGCCCCACGATGAGCGCTCATCGAACTTGCGGCTGTAGCTCACGGCGAGGAAAGCCTGCTCCAGGTTCACCCCCGTCTTGCCTGCGCCGAACGTGCCGTAGCCACCGTTCGCGTCCGACGGCCAGGTCGTGTTCATGCCGCCGTTGCCGTCCAGCGTGACGCCGATCGCGCTGCCATCCTTCTGAGGGAAGTTCATCCCGAAGGTCGGCATCACGAAGAAGTTCTCGCCCGAGTAGACGGTGCCCGGGAAGAAGCCGCCCATCCCCGAGGGCGCGCCGTCGATCGTGTAGTGCCGGTACGGCGCAAAGAGCTCGAGCGAGGCGTCCCAGCGGCGGTCCACCCACACCATTCCGGCGGGGTTGTTCGCGGCGGCCGTGGCGTCCAAGGGCAACGCGATGCTCGCTCCGGCCATGCCGCGGCTGCGAATGCCGTAGCCCGTGCTGAAATAGCCGTCGGTGGCCGACGAGAGGCAAGGGGCGAGCGCGGCTCCGAACACGGCATAGGCCGCCAGACGCCGCGCGGGGGTGTTGATGCAACTCATAGTTCCTCCAAAGGTTCAACGCAACGGTGGGTCTTTGGACCCATGCGGAGTGTAGCACCAAAGGCCGGCGGAGAACACCCCCCTGCTGGTAGCCTTCCCCGGAAGAATGGTCGGATGGATCTTCGACGTGGACGGTGTGCTGGTGGACTCGCCCCATGAGGAAGCCTGGGGAGAGGCCGCGCTGACCTTGGCCCGCGAGTGGGGCGTGCCCCCCGCGCGAGGCTACGACACGGCGCTGTACCAGAGTCGCGTGGCCGGCAAGCCGAGGCTCTCCGGCGCGGCCGCGCTGCTCGGCGCGCTCGGCATCCCGGACCCGGACGGATCCCGCGCCGCCACCTCGAAGGTGTGCGCGCCGTGCTTCAGGCCAGTGAACGCTTTGCTGGTGGCCGGGTCAAACGCCGACCACTCGCCGCCGTCCAGCCGCCAGCAGTACTGCAGCTGGCTGACGTGCGCCGTGTCATCCGACCCCGTGAACGAGAACGTGGCGTTCCCGTCACACAGCCTGGCTCCGTCCCCCGGTCCTCCCGTGATGATGGTCTCCGGCGCGAAGACGTCCGGCGTCTCCACAGTGGTCTGCACCGTGTTGCTGGAGGCGCTGGAGGTCAGGTTGCTGCCCGAGACATACGCGATGTTGGAGATGACAGTGCCGTTAGGCACTGCGCTCACCGTGACATCGAACGTGATGGTGGCGCTTGCACCGGCGGCCAGTGAGCCAACATTGACTCCCGCGGCCACCGCCGGCTGGCTTCCCTGGTCCGGCACAGGATTGCCGTTCAGGCGCGTGGAGCCGGACACATAGGCGCTATTCGCAGGGATCGGGTCCGTCACACGGACGCCCAGAGCCACCGCCTGACTGTTGTTGGAGCAGGTGATGGTGTAGGAGATGACATCCCCGCGAGCGGCGGTGGATTAAAGCAGCATCCCATGGTCCAAGTCATGGCACGGCTGGAACGTGCCCCAATTGAATCGGTGGCAAGACTCGTCGAAAGCGACCTCTCCGCCGTGATTCAAACCTTGAAAGCATCGGGAATCACGGTCGAGACCGCGAGCCAGACAGTCGCGGAAATCGCCGAGAAGAACGGCAAACGGCCCATGGATGTGCTGCTCATTCTGTTTGCAGACAGAAACCCAGCCCAGGC
>DPBN01000131.1 GCA_003516955.1 Armatimonadota bacterium
GCCCGCTCAGCGCACCTGCGAGTGCAGCCACTCGTTGCGGATGCGCCGCATGTAGTACTTCATCGCCCAGTCATTGGCTCCACCGAAGCCCCACCGCTGGCGGGAAGGCGTGATGTCCACGCCCCACATCTGCTCCTCGGGATCCTCGCTGTAGGCCTGGGCGATCTTGATCGCCTTGGCGCTGCCGTCGATCATCGACACCAGAACCTTGCCCGAATACGGGGTGAACATGGGGCCGTTGCCGCGGGACTCCAGCTGGTAGCCCTCGTAGCAGTTGTTGTTCGAAGGGTGGACGTAGGTCTTGTTCACTCGCACCCGCAGCGGATACACCTCGTACCACTTGGAGCCCGAGTTGTACTTCTGGTCGCTGCCGAGCATGCCGTGCACCCAGAGGAAGACCGGCAGGTAGTACGGCGTGTCCACGAACAGGATCGTGCTGGAGGGCCTCGTCACGGCGCTGGCGTTGAGCACGCCGTAGGGGGTGTCGGTCCAGCTGGCCAGCCCGATGATCATGGCGTTCGGCTTGAAGGACTGGTTGTGGAGCCGGAATTGACCGGGCGCGTAGCACACCCCGAGGCCGTAGGTCTTCGAGTTGTGCACGATGCTGTTCGGCGAGCCGGTGATCTCCGTGTTCTTGGTGTAGGGGAACATCAGCTCGTGCGGAACCGGGAACCGGTAGCCGCCGGTGACCGCGCCGAACACCGGGAAGGTGTCGTCGTTGTCCGTGGTGTACATCAACATGCCGAGCGTGGACTGCTTGGCGTTGGACAGGGCCTGGGTCTTCTTGGCCGCGAGCTTGGCTTGGGCGAAGACCGGGAAGAGGATGGCGGCGAGGATCGCGATGATCGCGATGACGACAAGAAGCTCGATGAGCGTGAACGCTCCCTTGCGCAGACGCATAGCGTGGTTCTCCTTCGATTCTCCGACTGGGCGGCCCGCACCGATGGAGCAGGACCGCGATCGACCTCGTACTGCTTCTGAAAGTCTACAACGAGCGATTGCTGCGTGCGACTCTTCGTTGCCTCCCCATGCAGAGGACGTGCCATCCGCGCGCGAGTTCGAAAAACCCGCACCCGAAGGACGCGCCCGGCGCGCATCCGCTCGCGCTGTATCTTGGACGACGGGCGCGCCCGGATTGTTCACAAATCCGCAAGAATCAGGGGAACAAAACCGGATTGAGGGGCCCCGCGGCGGGCCGACCCGGTTCCAGCCCCGCCAGCCACGCCAGCCGATCCGCTTCCTGGAACGGATTGCGGGGCCGGGAGACCGCCGCGCCGTCCGCGTAGTAGATCACCGTCATCGCCTCGCGGGGACTTTCGGTGGCGTTGCCGGGGGCTCGGTGCAGGGTCCAGCCCAGGTGGAACGTGGCGTCTCCTGCGCTCAGGGCGCGGCCCTTCGTGATCGGGAACCTACGCCCGCTCACGTAGCCCTCGAAGAACGCATCGCTGAACTCGGAGATCTGTTCGCCGATCTCGACGAACCCGTCCCGATGGCTCCCGTCGGCGAACACCATCGTTCCCATCTCCGGCGTGGCGTCCACCAGCGGCATCCACATCGTGATCGTCTTGTCCGTCTCCAAGGGCCAGTAGAACTGGTCCTGGTGCCAGGGGGTCGGACCACCGCCCGGCTCCTTGATCAGCGCTTGGTCGTGGTAGAGGCGCACGCGCTCCACGCCGAGGAGACGCGCCGCCACGCCCGCGAAGCGCCTGGCCAGGACGAACGGCCGCACTGCCTCTTCCCGCTGCCATAGGTTCGTGATCTGCAGGAACGCCTTCCCATAGGCGTCGCGCTCCTCCAGAGGCCTCGTCTCCCCGCTGTGGCGCAGGGCGGCCTCCACGAGGACCTCGCGCCAGGCTGCGGCCGCGTCGGGCGGGCAGAGGCCGCGAACGGCCGCGTGTCCCTTCTCCTGGAAGGACTGGACGGTCTCGTCGTCGATCTCGATGGTCTCGCTCAGGAACTCCGTCGGTGCGCGCATGCGCCGATGCTGACCGCCTCCGTCCGAAGGCCGGCGTGACGGTCCCGTTAGCTCCCCGTGAAGAGCGAGCGGTCCTTGCACCCAGGCTGCCCGGGGTTGCTTCGGGCAGAGGGTATGGTCGGCCTATGGAACGCGGCCTGACACGCCGGGAACTCCTGCGCCTCGGAGCCGTCGCCGTCGGAGCGGCCGCTCTGCCCCGGTCGTTCGCCCTTTGGGTGCCGGCACGGGAGGAGCGATTGGTGTTCGCCTCCTTTTCGGACACCCACTTCGGGCTGAAGGCGAGGGTCGCCGAGAACCTGGCTCTGCTGCGGGAGATCGAGCGGACCGTTCGGCCGGCGTTCGCGGTCAACGTCGGGGACATCACCGACTACGGCTGGAACGGAGAGTACGAGAACTACCGCGCGACCAAGGCTGGCGTGGGCTTTCCCGTGCTCGACGTGCCGGGCAACCACGACGTCCGCTGGTCGCCGCTCGGCATGCAGGTGTTCCGTCGGCACCTCGGCGAACCCCACCAGGCTCGGAGCGAGGCTGGGTTGCTGGTCGTGGCGCTGGATTCCACCGTGCCGCTCTCGCACTGGGGGCACTACGAGAAGAGCCAGCTGAACTGGTTGCGCGAGCAGCTGGAGGCGGCCGGCAAAGACACGCCGGTCGTTCTGGCCACGCACCACTGGGTCGGCTGGGGCTCGATGATGGTCGACAACGAGAACGAGCTGCTGGAGGTGATCCGGCCCTTCAACGTCCGGCTGATCCTCACCGGCCACGGCCACAAGGACCTTCTGTGGCGTTGGAGCGGCGTCCCCTGCACCATGGGCAAGGGCCTGTACCAGGGCACCTACCAGAAAATCGAGGCGGACTTCGCCTCCGGCGAGCTGATCGTGAGCCGCCGCACCGCCGAGGTCCCCCAGCTGAAGGAGATTCTGCGAGTGCCGCTGAACGGCGGCCACTCGGCG
>DPBN01000318.1 GCA_003516955.1 Armatimonadota bacterium
GAGTGGGCGGCTTGGGCCGCCAATTGCGGCCTCGACGTGCTCTGGGGCGTTCCCCACCCGGGCGACCCTGCCGAGGCCGAGCAGCACCTCCGCAACCGCCGGCACCCGCTCCTGTACGCACCGTCCCTCGCCTCCAAGGTGAGGTGCGTGCCCTGGCCCGAGTTCCTCGAGCGGGTTGCCGGGGCGCAGTGGGTCCTCGGCTGCCACGACGGCTCGCCGGAGACCCTCGCCGTGCAGTTCCTGGCGGCACAGACCAGGCTGGCCCCACGACAGACCGTGTTCCTGAGCCTCCCCGCAGCCAAGCTCGAATCGGTGGTCCGGCTCGGCGGCGCCGAGGCCCTCGCCCGCCGGACGTTCGGCTTGAGGCTCTATCCCGACGCTCGGCGAACGCGGCTGGTGGGGCTGGTTGCGCCCGAAGGTGCCCTCGCCGAGGAGCGGAGGCCCGTGGCCGATTTCTGGGATCGGACCCTTGGCAAGCGCGTCGCTTGGTACCCCGATGCGGTCGGCTCCGGCGGGTGGGCCCTGTGGGTGGCGTCCGCCCTCCAGGCGGTTGCGATCGCGGAGCGGCTGCAGCTGCCGGTCGGGACGGCCGACCGGCTGACCCAGCGCCTCGGCCTGGCGCGAGACGGCCTGTTCACCGACATGGACCGGCTCGGCCTGGACCGCATCCTGTAGCTGGCCTCCCTCCTGGCCGACGGAATCGCCGACTGGGACCTCGCCGTGCCCCGGCCCTTGGCCGTCCTGGTCGACCGGGGATGGACCGGGGCGGCCGTCGGTCGCGGCTTCTACCGCACCGAGGCCCCCCGCGAGACGATGCCGCTGGACCTTGCGACCTGCGCGTACCGCGAGCCCTCCGAGGAGCCCGCTTCCCCCGATCCCCATCCGCCCTCCCTGGACCGCATCCGTGCCCTGGCCACCGAACGCTCGCCCGAAGGAGAGTTCGCGAAGCTGTGGGTGACCGCCGTCGCCCGATTCGCCGTCCGATGGCGCCCGGAAGCGGCGCGGACGGCCTGGGAGCTGGATGCCGCGCTGGAGGATGGATTCGGCTGGCGCATCGGACCGCTGAAGCTCGCACAAGCCTTCCTGCCCTCACAGGAGGCTGCGGAGACCCCGTACTACGGCCCAGGCAAGACGCGGGTGTTCGGAGGCGCTTGGGCGGCCGTCGTCCGCCCCGAGGGATGCGAACCTCTTCGGGAACTGGCCGTCATCGAGGAGCTGCCGGCCCTGACGGTTCGGCAGGGCTCCTCCGCCATCGTGCTCTGCCTCAAGCCACTTCCGCTGGGCAGGATGGACACCGAGACCGTGCACAGGCTGACGGAATCCTTGGAGAACCTTCCCGACCGGAGCGCGCTGTTGGCGGCCCCGGAAGGTTGGCCGACCCACCTGGATGTCGGACGGCTCTTGAAGCTGCGCCTTGCGGGCGACACCGCCGCTCTCACCGCCGAACTCGAGGCGTTCGACCGACTCTGCCAGCTGGTCCGTCGGAAGGTGCGAGCCAGTCTGATCGCCGAGCAGTGCCTCGGGGCGGGGCTCTCGCTGGCGCTGTCCGCACCCCTAGCCGTCGCGGCGCGCAGCGCCTCGGTCGGTTTCCCCGACGTGCGGCTCGGCCTTCCGCCAGTCGGACTCGGGCCGCTGTTGCCGGCCCAGCACGCGCTCCAGAGGGGAGCCGCCAAGCTCGTGCGGCTGTGCCGTACGGTGTTCGCAGGCGACGCCTGCTGGAACGCCGTCCTCGCGGCCGAGCTCGGCCTGCTCCGCGACACCGATCTGCTCGCCGTCAACCCCGATCGCCTGATCGAAGCCGTCCGCGACGCCGGCGACCCGGAGGAGCCAGCCGGACCGCCCCTGTGCGACGGCGAGAGGTTCTACGCCCAAGCCCTCTTCGAGCAGAGATCCTCGCCCGGAGCGACGGCGCACGACGGCAGGGTCGCGCAGCTGATCAAGGCGGCATGGAGCCAATCGACCACGATCGAGGATGGTCTGGCCCGCCAGCGCGCCGCGTTCGTCGAGGCCATCGGACTGGCGCTCACTCAGGCTAGGATCCGCGGTTTCCTGGCCACTGGCCGTCCCCTCCGCAACTAATCGTCCTTTGGATCGTCTCTTGCCATTGAGCCCGTTCGGCTCTGGAGGGTCCGTGTTCAGGAAGCTTGCATCGTTCGTCGTGTTCGTCTCCGCCTGCCTCGGTTCGGCGCAGCTCGACCCCAGCCGTGTGGTCGCGGTGGTCAACGGCGAGGAGATCAAGGCCGCTGAGTACTACCAGCGCATGGAGTTTCTGCCAGGAGTGGGCAAGCGCATCGGCGACCGGTTCGCGGAACTGCCGCCGGGCTTCCTGACGCTGGAGCAGCTGATCACCGAGCGGCTCGTGCTGCAGCTGGCACGGAACAAGGGGTGCCTTCCGACCGACTCGGAGGTGCAGGCCGAGTTCGAGCGGATGAAGAAGGAGGACCCCAACCTCGTCCAGCGGTGGACGTCCTCCGGCCGAACCCTGCCGGAACTGCTGTACGACGTGAAGGTGAACCTAGCCGGCTTCAAGCTGAAGACCTTCGGCATCACGATCACCGACCAGGAGGTCCAGGACTTCTACAAAAAGAACCCTTCGATGTTCACCGTGGAGAAGCGCTACAAGCTCCGGGTGATCGTCGTCGATGCCGCCACCAGACAGAAGGTGGACGAGGACCTCAAGGCCGGCAAGCCCTTCGCCGAGGTAGCCAAGCAGTGGAGCATGGACCTCACCAAGGTCGAGGGGGGCTTGGTCGGTGCCGTGCCGGCCTCGCGGCTCAACGAGACGGTGCGCAACGCCGTGTCGAACACCCGCATCGGCCAGACGACCGACTGGATCGTGAACGGCGAGCGCCACGCCAAGTTCCTGCTGGAGGACGTTCTGCCGCAGCAGGTTCTGCCCTTGGACGACAAGCTCAAAGCCGACATCCGCAAGCGACTGATGCTCGATCGCGGCAACGTCCGCAACAACGTGCAGAAGGAGATGGCCGACCTGCGCGCCAAGTCCAAGATCGACATCAAGAACCCGGAGTTCTCGCAGCTCTACGACCGCATGATCGGGACATACCTCGCCCAGGAGACGGCCAAGGGCCAAGGGACCAAGCCCTGATGGTTCGGTTCCTGCATCTTCCCTCCCCCGCTCCCGAGGAGTGGCCCCAGGATCTTTGGCAAGAGCTGAGGGCGGCCGCTTCGCTCTACTGGCTCGGCCAGCCGGACCGCTCCTTCGAGGCCCTGCACCGCCAGGGCCTTCCGCTCCAAAAGGTGTCGGGCGAAGTCCCCGACGGGGCGACCGTGCTGCTCCCCGCACCCGGCCGAGGCCCCCTGGAAGACGCCGTCTGGGTCGTCGATCGGCTGCTCGGCCCGGGAGGCTGCCCTTGGGACCAGCAGCAGACCCACGCGTCGCTCCGCCGCCACCTGCTGGAGGAAGCCTACGAGGTCATCGAGGCCATCGACGCCGAGGACTGGGACAAGCTGCGCGAAGAGCTGGGCGACCTGCTGATGCAACCCCTCATGCACGCTCAGATGGAGAAGCTCCAGGGGCGGTTCGACATCCACGACGTGGCCAACGACCTCGTGGACAAACTCGTCCGTCGCCACCCCCATGTCTTCGGTGACCGGGAGGTGGCCGATGCCGAGGAGGTGCTGCGCAACTGGGACAGCATCAAGCAGAGGGAGAAGGGCGGCGCGCCGGAGTCGATCCTGGCCGGCGTTCCCAAGGCGATGGCGGCGCTCCTGAGGGCCTACGAGGTCAGCAAGCGCGCGGCCCGCGTGGGGTTCGAATGGCCCGACCTGGAATCCGTCTTCGACAAGCTTCGCGAAGAGGAACGGGAGCTGCGGGAGGCCGTGGCTTCGGGCCTTGAGAGCGAGGTCGTCGCCGAGGTCGGAGACCTGCTGTTCACGGTCGTCAACATCGCCCGTTGGGTCGGCGTCGACCCGGAGAACGCCCTGCGTCAGATGCTGGACCGCTTCACGGCACGGTTCCAAGAGATGGAGCGACAGGCTGGCAAGCCCTTGGTCGAGCTCACTCCCCAGGAATGGGACGAGCTCTGGAACCGCTCCAAGCGCGACCTCGCTCAAGGGCGGTGACGGCTCAGGGCAACAGCACGCCGGTCACCCTCTTCTCCGCAGGCCGGAGGCACTCGGTCTCCGTGCAGGGCTGATAGGTGAGCCGAAGCTCGAACTCCGCCGGAAGCGACGGGGCGGAGAGCACCAGCGGCACCGCAACGCCCCCCTCGAGCCGATCGCCCACGGACTCCGGCCACGCCGGCTCCACCGCACACCCATCGGCCGCGAGCGCGGTCGGCGTCAGCCAGCGCGCAGGCGGGTTCGGGCCATTGAGGTGCAAGCCCTCGGGCACATGAATCCTGAGGGTCGCCCGGCCCTTGCCATCCGCATCGGCCTTCACCTCGCGCGGCTCGAGCTCCACCCGAACCTCCCCGATCGGTGCGGGGTGGGCGGGGGCCGCCTCCGGCTCCGAGCTGGACCTAGGGGACGCGGACCTGCCGGCCAGCCACAGCAACAGCGCATCCAGCAACCCCTCGCAGCTCTGCGGCCCGCGTTCCATCCACCCTTGGAAGGCCCGCAGGGTCCGTTCGGCGCGCTCCTCGTCGCCCAGCTCCAAAGCCAGCCTCGCGGCCACGCTGTTCGCGCTGGGGATGGGCTGATCGAACACGGGCTTCATGCGGCCGAAGAGGACCTCATGCCGACCCTCGGTGGCGAAGAACCCGCCGTTGCGGTCGTCCCAGAAGCGCTCGGTCATCGAGCGGTAGACCCGCTCGGCCTGCTGCCGCCACTTCGGGTCGCCCGTAGCCTCGTGCAGGGCCTCCAAGCCCCAAGCGAGGAACGCGTAGTCCTCGAGGAACCCGACGCCCTGCGGCTGGTCCTCGAAGATCAACCGAGGCAGACCCCCTGTCCGCTCGAACTCGAGGAGGAGCCTGTTCGCCGCGGCGGCTGCCTCAGCCATGAATCCGGCCCTGGCGAGCCCGCGGATGGCGAGACCGTTCCATCCGACGAGGCACTTGGTGTCGGTCATCGGACGCGGCCGCCTGGTCCGGACCTCCAACAGCCGGTCCAGCTGCTCGTCGAACTGCGAGGCGATCGGCTCGCTCAGGGCGAGGATGTTCTTCCCCGTCGTGCGGCCCGTCGCCTCGTCCTCGTAGTTGCCGTTGGCCTCGAGTCCGAAGGCGGCCGCAACCGCCAGAGTCGACGGCCCCAGGGCATCCTGCACCTCCTTCAGCGACCAAACGTAGAACCAACCCTCCTCCCCCTCGCTGTCCGCGTCGATCGCGGAGTAGAAGAGGCCGTTGGGCGCCCGCATCTCGCGGAGCATCCATCGGGCGGTTCGATCCGCCGTACGCCGGAACTCCTTGGCCGCCTCCGGCACCTGGCCCTCCATCATGTCGGCCGCGCGCGAGTAGGCGGCCAATAGGAGCGCGTTGTCGTACAGCATCTTCTCGAAG
>DPBN01000259.1 GCA_003516955.1 Armatimonadota bacterium
CTTCCTGCCGGCCCCGGCTCCGACGAGCCGGGGCCGGTGCTTCTTCCGGGGCCTCAAAGACCGTGCCGAAGCCGCTCCGCAATCTTGCGGGATTCCTCCAATCCCCGAAAGTTGCCGGGCTGTGCCGGGCCGCCGCAAGTGGCATCGGACCACCATGAGGCTTTGGAAGCGCTTGCTCGAAACAAGGCCGCCTGGGCGGCTGATCGTCGTTGCCCTGCTGACCCTGCTGGCAGCGTGCTCCGCGTTGGGGCAGATGCGGTACGTGCCCGGCAGGGTGCTCGTGAAGTTCCGCGATGGCGTCGTGCGGCTGCCTCTCTCTCCTGAGGCCTTGGCGGGGGCGGTCCCCGTCGGGCAGCTGGGGCGGGGCGAGGCTCTGGTGCTCGCCGTTCCGCGCGGGGCGAACGAGATCGCAACAGCCCGGGCTCTGCGGATGAGGCCAGACGTCGAGGTGGCCGAGCCGGACTACCTGTTCGAGCCGCAGGCCGCGCCCAACGACCCGCAGTTCCCGAGTCAGTGGCACCTGGCCAAGATCCAGGCGCCCCAAGCCTGGGACCTGTCCAAGGGCAGCCAGCAGGTCGTCATCGCGATTATCGACAGCGGAGTCGACCCCAGCCACCCCGACCTCCAGCCCAAGCTCGTGCCCGGGTGGAACGTCCTCGACGGCACGGCCAACTGGGCCGACGACTACGGCCACGGAACCGCGGTCGCCGGAACCGCCGCGGCCGCCACCAACAACGCCGCGGGGGTCGCAGGGGTCGCCTGGGACTGCCGCATCATGCCCGTCAAGGCCGCCGGCAGCAACGGGTACGCCACCTCCGGCACCCTTTACGACGGGCTGGTCTGGGCCGCGGATAACGGGGCCAAGGTCGCCAACCTCAGCTTCAAGGTCACCGACAGCTCCTTCGTCAAGATGGGCATGCAGTATTTCGTCTCCAACGGCGGCGTGGTGACCGTGTCCGCGGGCAACGACGGGGCCCAGGCCACGACGCCCGACAACCCGAACTGCCTGACGGTCGTCGCCACCGACTCGTACGACCAGAAGACCGACTTCTCCGCCTACGGCAGCAACGTCGACCTCGCCGCGCCGGGGCTGAACATCCTCACCACCAGCAAGGGCGGGGGGTACGCGAACCAGAGCGGCACCTCCTTCTCCGCGCCCATCGTGGCCGGAGCGGCGGCGATCCTGCTGTCTGTGAACCCGAGCCTGACGCCGGCCCAAGTGACCCAGATCCTCAAGGATACAGCGGACGACCTCGGTAACACCGGGTGGGACAACGTTTACGGGGCCGGACGACTCAACCTGCGCAAGGCCGTGGTCGGTGCCTTGCAGACGCTGGACGACCAAGAGGAGCCCGAGGTTTCCATCAACGCTCCGACGTCGCTCAATGGCACCGTGCAGATCACGGTGAACGCATCGGACAACGTCTACGTCGATTCGGTCGACCTGTATGTCGACGGCAACCTCGTGGGTCGGTCCACAACCTCTCCCGCAACCTTCTCGTGGGACACGACCACGGTGGCGAACGGCAACCACCTTCTGGTGGCGAAGGCTCGGGACTTGAAGGCGAACGAAGGCTACGCCGAGCTTCCGGTTACCGTTCGCAACGGAGACACCCAGGCGCCACAGGTCTCGTTCGCCAACCCGGCCAACGGGGCGAACCTCTGGGGCCGGCTCCGGGTGCGCATCAACGCCCAGGACAACACGGCGGTCCGCAGCGTCAAGTTCTACGTCGACAATACGCTGATCCGCACGTTCACGGCGGCGCCGTACGAGATGGACTGGAGCTCGGCCTCGGTGCCGGACGGCGCCCACACGCTCCGAGCCGTCGCCGAGGACACCTCTGGAAACCAGGCCACCGCCCAGGTCAGCGTGCAGGTGGTAAACAACGTGGACAACGTGCCGCCGACGGTCTCCTTCCAGTTCCCGCGAACGGGCCAGAGGATCAACGGCGGTGTGGTGCTGAGCGTGAACGCCCAGGATGACCGCGTCGTGCGCTACGTCCGCCTCTACGTGAACGGAACGCTGCTGCGCACCTTCACGGCCGGGCCCTACGAGATGAACTGGAGCACGAAGGCGGTGCCCGATGGAACCTACACTCTGCGCGCCGAGGCCGTCGACGGCTTGGGCAACACGGCCAGCGACACGGTGACGGTGACTGTGGACAACTCGTCCGTCGCCTACGACGACAACGAGGCGCCGGTGGTGGCGTTCCTCAACCCGACCAACGGACAGACGGTCTCGGGCACGCTGACGATCCGCATCGACGGCCGGGACAACGTCGGGGTGGAGAGCATCCGGTTCTTCGCAGACGGCGTGCTGATCCGCACCTTCACCTACGGTCCGTACACCATGCAGTGGAGCAGCAAGTCGGTATGGGACGGGCCGCGCGTGCTGAGGGCAGTCGCCAGGGACAAGAAGGGCAACGAGTCCGTGGCCGAGATCACGATCAACGTGAAGAACTACTGAGCCGGCCGGGGCTTCCCAGCCTCAGGGCGGGGCGCTCGGCGCCCC
>DPBN01000021.1:0-236 GCA_003516955.1 Armatimonadota bacterium
CCCGCCACGAGTCCCGATGCGGCACCGAGCGCCGTGGGCTTGCCGGTGCGCACCTTCTCGCAGATCAACCAGCCCAGCATCCCCGCCGCCGCGCCGATCTGAGTCGCCGTGAACGCCACCATGGCGATCCCGTCGATCGCCAGCGCGGACCCCGCGTTGAAGCCGATCCACCCGATCCAGAGCAGGCCCGCGCCGAGGAGCGTCATGGTCAGGTTGTTCGGCAGGATCGGCTCGCC
>DPBN01000021.1:367-3397 GCA_003516955.1 Armatimonadota bacterium
CCGCCTGCCGAGCGCGAGGCTCGCGGCGAGGGCCGCTACGCCGCTGGCGAGGTGCACCACCGTCCCGCCGGCGAAATCCAACGCACCCAGTTGGAAGAGCCATCCATCCGGGTTCCAGACCCAACCCGCCACAGGCGAGTAGACCAGCAGCAGCCAGAGCGTCACGAAAGCCACATACGAGCCGAACTTCATCCGCTCCGCGATCGCGCCCGAGATGAGCGCCGGCGTGATCACCGCGAACATCATCTGGAACAGGAAGAAGAGCAACGCCGGGATCGTTTGCGACCCGTAGGCTGCGGTCGGCGACAGGTTCTGACCGAGCGCGTACTCGGTTCCACCCAGCCACCCGTTCGACTTCCCGAAGGCGAGCGTGAAGCCCAAAACCAGCCAAACCACCGACCCGATGCCCATCAGCATGAAGCTGTGGAGCATCGTGCTGAGCACGTTCTGCCGCCGAACCATGCCCGCGTAGAACAGCGCGAGCGCTGGAGTCATCAGAAGAACCAAGATCGTGGACACGGCCATCCAAGCCGTATCCGCCTTGTCGACGCCGCCCTGAGCAAGCGCCGGACCGCACAAAGCCAAGCCCGCCAAAGCAAACCAGACACGGAACGCAGCCAAACCGAACCTCCTTCTGGGAAACTCGCCGCCGCGTCCTCGCGGGCCGCCCACCCTCGGGCTTTCCAAACACTATACGGCAGAAATCGGTGCCTTAGGGACCCTAGGCCGCAAAGCCGTTCAGAAACCGCTTGACGAACCATTGCGCGGCCTCTTCGGCGGGAACCGACTCGAGAGAGTGGCGGGGATGCAGGCTCAGAACGCCGAACACGAACGCCTGGGCCATGCGCGCGATCGGCTCCTGCCGCAGCTTCCCGCGCTCCACGCCCCTCACCAGCACTGAGCCGAGCGGCTCGATCACGGCCGCGAGGTAGAGCTGGAGCAACTTCTCCTGAGCCTTGGGGCTCGCCTCACGCCGTGCGTCCCGCAGCAGAACCGTGAGGTCCACCTCCTCGGCGTCCAACAGCGCCCAGGCGATCGCCGTCAGCGATTCCCGCGTGCCGGTCTTGCCGATCAGCGCCTCCCGGATCTTCAGGCTCAGGCCAACCATCGCCCGCTCGGCCCAAGCCAGGTAGAGGCCCTCCTTGTCGCCGAAGTGGTGGTACAGCGTCGGGGCCTGCACCCCCGCCGCCTTTGTGAGTTCAGCGACCGAGACGTCGCGGAACGACCCGTCCCGAAACAGAGCCGCCGCAGCCTCGAGCAGCCGCTCGCGCCCCGATGCCTCCGGCTGGGCCGAAAGACCGGCGGCCGGCCGTTCCATCTGTTCAGGCTCCTGGTCCATTGGGTCCATCTTGTTGCCCCGCGGTCTCTACCAACCTAGACTATGGCAAAATCCAACGTACACTCCAAGGAGGAGAAAGATATCCAGTGGCGATCATTCTGACCGATAAGGCCGTTTCGCAACTCAAGGAGCTCATGGCGGAGCAGAACAAGGAGACCGCGGCGCTCCGCGTCTGGGTGGCCGGAGGCGGCTGCTCCGGGCTTTCCTACGGCATGGCGCTCGACGATGGCGAGCCCGAGGCCGGCGACAAGGTGTTCGAGCAGGACGGACTGAAGATCTTCGTCGATCCGCTCAGCCTCCAGTACATGGACGGCAGCTCCGTGGACTACGTGGAGGACGTGTTGGGCGGCGGCTTCAAAATCGACAATCCCAACGCGGTGAGCACCTGCGGGTGCGGCAGCTCGTTCCAGACCGCCGACGGCGAAGGCGGAGGCTGTGGGAGCTGCGGCTGCGGCGGCCACTGATCCTCTCTGAGCGGGACTGACCCGTTGCGGCCCGAGGCCCCTGCGCCTCGGGCCGCGGGCGTTCAGGGGACGGGCACCAGCCGCAGCGTGTCCAGACCCAGCATCCGGCCCGGCTGGGCCCTCGGGTGCGACCCGACGCACCGCCACTCGATCGTCGCCGAAGGCGGCTTCAGCTCCCACGTCGAGAATGGCAGGGTGCGCACCTCGATCCGCGGCGCGAAGAAGTCATAGGGCCAAGGGCGCCTCTTTCCATCCACGGTCAGCTCGAAGGAGCCGTAGTCTGGAGCGAACAGCACCCGCGCGTCCAGCCTGTACCTTCCGGGGGACGGCACCGGCACGCGGAGTCGGAGCACATCGCCAACTTCAGGATAGGTCCACCACAGATGGCCGCCCTCCGAGGTGTCGCCGATGCCCCTCTGGACCTGAACGCGCCCGCCGGTCGCCTGCCACTCCAGCCTCTCGGCCTGCCACGTTCCAGGCGGCTCCGGCGGGGCCGACAAGTCCGCGGGCAACTCGGCCCTCTGGCTCGCCGGCAGGACCTCCAAGCAGTTCGGATCGGTGTACCAGTAGACGGTCCGCGCCAGGGACACCGTCGTCTCTGCCCAATGCCACAGCTCGAGATCGAAGCGAATCCGGCTTCGAAACGGGATCGGATCCGCCACGAACCAGCGGCAGAGGACCGTGTGCCCGCGGCCACCCAGCCGGTCGTTGCGGACCTGGGCGTGAAACGGCCGCTCGAATTCGTCCATGGAGCCCCAGCCGTACCCGAAGAAGTCCTCCGTGCCCGTTCCGAAGAAGCTCGGGAAGCGCTCGCCGTCGATCCAGATCTTCTCATCCCCCTCTCCCCACCACTCTGCGACCGGGTTGGCCACGTGCAGCGCGCAGCCCACGAGCACGCCCGGCCCAGGAACATCCAGGAGGGCGAGGTCGGCGAACGGCCGGGTGAAGCGCCGTTCCGAGCGCCAAGCCGCGCTGAAGTGCATCAAACGGGGGTCCCAGCGGGCCGGCTGCACGGTCCAGGCGCCCTCGATTCGCGCCGTGAGCGATCCCGCGTTCCGGACGACGACCTCCGCCCGACTGCGGAACGGCATCGCGAACCGACAGACCATCGTGCCGTCCGGACGCGCTTCGAACGGGAGTGTGCGGAAGGGCCGAATTCCGGTTCCTGAGACGAAGAAGTCGCCGATCGGCGCCGACACCCTCAGCTTGCCGTCGAATCGGATCTGC
>DPBN01000191.1 GCA_003516955.1 Armatimonadota bacterium
AACTCTGGTCCATCATGATGGGGTGCAGGTTTGTGTACGGCGACTCCATCGACGGCAAAGAGAGCAAATACCTCTCGATCGAGTACCCCGAACGCCGCGCGCTCTTTTTTCCGGGGAAGGTGCACGTGCCTCGCTCGCTGGCCCGCCGGATGAGGCGTCGCGACTATGAGGTCACGTTCGACGCCGCGTTCCAGGAGGTGGTGAAGGCCTGCAAGCGCTCCGACACCTGGATCACCCACCAGATCGAGTTCGCCTACGAGAAGGCCTTCCGCGAAGGCTGGGCGCACTCCTGCGAGGTTTGGAAGGAAGGCCGGCTGGTTGGCGGCGTGTACGGGCTGGGGATCGGCAAGGTGTTCTTCGCCGAGTCGATGTTCCACCGGGAGCCGGGCATGGGCAAGATCGCGCTCGTAAGGCTTTTGGAGCGGTGCTTCGAGCTCGGGTTCGAGGTGGTGGACGCCGAGGAGATGAAGGACGACCTTGCCCTGCTCGGAGCCGTCGGCTGCTCGAACTACGCGTTCAGCCTGATGTCCTACGACTGGCTCCACTCCGGTGTCCGAACGCCTTGGTCGCCCCCACCCGCCGATCTCAGAACCTAGCATTTCTGCCCGGAACGGAGCGCACCGGCCAGCCCGATCATTCCCTTGGAGGCGGGGAAGGGGCATGGATCGCCCCCGATCGCGACAGGGGAGTTTGTCGATGGCACGGAAGCAACTCAAGATCGTGCGACTGATCGAGCCGGAGCTCTGCCTGGACTGCCGGTTCGCGCAGATGGCGGATGTGGAGGATCAGACGGGCAACCTTCAGCGGATGATCTACTGCCGCAGGCTCGATTGCGACAACTGGGACTTCGCCAGCGCGGAGCCAGCCAAGAGCCTGCGCGTGGAGGAGGACGAGGCGGCCTAAAGTTCCGAGACGCAACCGAGCGACCTTCCCTTACAATGGGTTTAGGAGGAGGTTGCTATGGAGGCAGTCTCGAAACGGTATCCCGAACGGGATGACTACGACGATCTGAGTTCGTTCGCCCCCGTCGAGGCTCATCCGCACCCCGAGGGTCCAGCCGGCGAGGCACCGAAGCCGGGTTCTTGGCACCCGCCCGCGGTGGAGGTCGATCCTCAGCCGCACGTTCGCTTCCGGGTTTCTTGGATCCTGTCTTGGATCGTGCTTGCGGGAGGCCTGTTCGGCCTGATCCTGGGCGCCATGGCGCAGTCCTCCGACGGGACGCCCGATGACAGTCTGGGCCTCTGGTACCTCGGCATCGCCGCGCTCACGGTCCTGGTGATGCTCAGGCTGCTCGCCCAGCTAGGAAACGGAACGCTCGCTCCGCCGCACGTGGCCGCTCTGGCCCGCGAGAGGGGGTTGCTCAAGGCGCTTCCGGCGAAGGTGCGAATCTTCGCCGACGGCAAGGAGATCGGGGAGGACGAAGGGCTGGTGCGCTTCGAGCACGGGGTGCTCTCTTTCGTGGGCGTCTGTTGCGACTTCGCGGTGGGCAGCCAGGACATCCGGGTCGTCTCATCGTGCGGCTCGTCCACGGACTTTCCCGTCGGATTGGAGCGCTCCCCCAGGATCGCCCTCCGACATCCGGACGCGCGAGTGGAGGTGTGCTTCCAGCCTTGGTCTCGGTTAACACCTGAGGATCCAAGGGACTGCATCTACCGTTTCGTCCACGACTTCCGCCGGTTCGTTCACGCGTGGAGGCCCGGCACCGGCGAGCGCAGATGGCCCCCGATCGAGCCGAAGCCGGAGCTCCGGCGCAGCGACGCAGAGCTACGGCTGCGGGCCAGCGGAGCCTAGGGCGGCCCGGACGTCCTGAAGCCAACGGCCGAAGGCCTCGCGGGCCCGCTGGGCCAGGGCGGCCCGGCGGGCCTGCTTGTCCCGCAAGGGCGGTTCGAGCGGCGGGAAGAGGCCCCAGTTCGCATTCATCGGCGCGAAGTCCCGCTCCGTTTGGTCCGCGAGGTAGGCCAGCAGCGAGCCGAGGACGCACTCGGCAGGCGGTTCGACTGGCTCCGAACCGGACAGGTCGAGCACCGTCCAAAGACCGGCGAGGAGGCCGGTGGCGGCGGACTCCATGTATCCTTCGACGCCTGTGATCTGCCCCGCGCAGCGCACGGCCGACAGGTTCCTCAGGCGCAGCGTCCGGTCGAAGACCGTCGGCGCGTGGAGGTACGTGTTGCGGTGGATCACGCCGAACCGCACGAACTCGGCGTTCTGCAGGCCGGGGACCATTCGGAAGACCCTTGCCTGCTCACCCCACTTCAGCCGCGTCTGGCAGGCGACCAGGGAGTAGAGCGTGCGGTCGGCGTTCTCCGGCCTGAGCTGCAGCACGGCGTAAGGGCGCCTGCCGGTGCGGGGGTCGGTCAGACCGACCGGCTTGAAGTTGCCGAACGCGAGGGACCGGGCGCCTCGGCTCGCGATCTCCTCGATCGGCAGGCACCCCTCGAAGTACCGAACCCCCTGCTCGAAGTCGTGCAGAGGCGCACGCTCCGCGGCGAGCAGGGCAGCGACGAAGGCGTCGTACTCCTCCCTGGTGAAAGGACAATTCAGATAGTCGTCGCCGCCCTTTCCATAGCGGCTTCCCGCGAAGGCGACAGAGCGGTCGATGGATTCGGCGGTCACGGTGGGGCTGACCGCGTCGAAGAAGTAGAGCCGATCGCTCCCGGTTTTGGCCGCGAGCCACTCCGCCAAGCCGTCCGACGTGAGCGGGCCGGTGGCGACCACGACAGGGCCGTCCTGAAGCCATCGCTCGACATCCTCGCCCGTGGCCTCATTCCGCTCGAGAAGAACGTTCGGCAGCGCGCCGAGCGCCTCGGTGACGCCCTGCGAGAAAGCTTCGCGATCCACGGCCAGGGCCTCGCCGCCCGGCACGCGGCAACGGTCGGCGACGGCCAGCGTGAGGCTGCCCAGGTCGCGCATCTCCCGCTTGAGAAGCCCGGCGGGCGTGGACTCCAGGTCGCTCTTGAAGCTGTTCGAGCAGACCAGCTCGGCAAACCGGTCGGTTTTGTGCGCCGGCGTCGAACGGGTCGGCCTCATTTCGACCAGCCGCACGAGGTACCCGGCTCGAGCGATCTGCCAGGCTGCCTCCGAGCCCGCGAGCCCGGCGCCGATGACCGTCGCGGACGGCTTCATCGGTTGGATCGGATCTCCTGGAGGATGGCGTCGCCCATCTCGGCCGTACCGATGGACGGCTCTCCCTCCGCCGCGAGGTCCCTGGTCCTGAGGCCGCGGTCCAGAACGCGCTCGACCGCCCTCTCGACCGCCTCCGCGGCGTCGCTACGCCCGAGGGACAGGCGGAGCAGCATGGCGGCGCTGAGGATCGTCGCGATCGGATTGGCCAGGTTCTGGCCGGCGATGTCGGGAGCCGAGCCGTGGGCCGGCTCGTACAGACCGAACGTGCTGGTCTCTCCGTCGGGCCGCAGGCTGGCCGACGGCAGCATGCCGAGCGAGCCCGTCAGCATCGCCGCCTCGTCGCTGAGCACGTCGCCGAAGAGGTTCTCCGTGACGATGACGTCGAACCGCCGAGGGTTGCGGACCAGCTGCATGGCGCAGTTGTCCACGAGCATGTGCTCCAGCCGGACGTCGGGATAGTCCTCGGCCACCCGCTCGACGGTCTCTCGCCACAGCCGGCTCGTCTCCAGCACGTTGGCCTTGTCGACGCTCGTGACCAGGCGTCGGCGTTGCCGCGCCATGCGGAAGGCCACTCGGGCGACCGACTCGATCTCCTCCACCGAGTAGATGCACGTGTCGACCGCGACGCGACCCTGCTCCCGCCGTTCCCGAGGCTGTCCGAAGTAGATTCCGCCTGTCAGCTCGCGGACGACGACGAGGTCCACCAGGCCGGCTTCTCCCTTGAGCGGGCTCGCCGCGAGGAGGGCAGGGAAGGTTTTGGCCGGTCGGATGTTGGCGCTCAACCCCAGACCCTTGCGCAGTGCAAGGAGACCGCCGATCTCCGGCCTGAGCCGCACGGGCTGGACGTTGTCCCACTTGGGACCGCCGACGGCCCCCAGCAGCACCGCGTCGCTCTTGCGGCAGGCGTCCAGGGTGCTTTCCGGCAGCGGGTGACCGAACGCGTCCAAGGCGGCCCCGCCGATCGGGTGGCGGACAAGCTCGACGTCAGGGGCCACGCAGCGCAGAATCCGCTCTGCTTGAGCGACCACTTCGGGTCCGATTCCGTCCCCGGGCAGGACGGTCACCAACGGTCTAGCCATGGATTCCCATTATGCGGGAATCGTCCCCGGTCGAGGGGCCGAGGAAGATCGGGGCGTCCAGCAGGCAATGGACCACTGGGGCGGCAGGCTCGGCCGTCAGCCGGCGGGTGAGCAGCTCGATCGCCATCTCGCCGATGCGCTCGAACGGCTGGACCGCCGTGGTGAGGAACGGCTCGCCCTGGTAGGTCTGAATGCCGTCGATGCCGACCACGGCGACGTCGCCGGGAACGTTGAAGCCCAGACTCTGCAGGGCTCCGATCAGGCACAGAGCCACGCGGTCGTTCACGGCGAACACGGCGGTGGGCCGATCCGGCAGTTCCATCATGCGTGCGGCCATCTCACCCCAGACCTCGTGGTCGTCGAGGCCCTGGACCTGGGAGAAGACGAGGCTCTCATCCACCGGGATGCCGGCGCGGAGCAGAGCCTTGCGGTAGCCGGTCGCCCTGTCGCGCACCGCCGAGGCGGCGTCCTGGTTGGTGACGTGCGCGATGCGCCGGTGGCCCTTGCGCACCAGATGCGACACCAGGCGCTCGGCGACGTGGACGTTGTCGATACCGACGAAGTCCGCATCGATGCCCTTGGGCGGCACCCGGTCGACGAACACCATCGGGATGCCCGCGTCCCTCACCTTCAAGAGCGTGGGAAGGTTCTCCTCTCCACCGAGGTACCAGAGCACGATTCCGGCCACGTCCTGATCGTCGAGCGCGTTCAGCAAGAACTGGCGTTCGGCCTGCACCATGTCCGGGTCGTCGGGAGGCGCGCCGAAGACCAGGCGGTGGTTGTCGTGGTCGAGCGCCCGCTGGATACCCAGCATCAGCGCCGGGCCCTCGGGCGCGGCCCAGCCGTACCGGAGCCAGAGGGCGAACGTGTGGCGGCCCTGGATGGTGGCACGGTGGTTCGGAACCAGGTGGGGAGCCTGAACGATCGGTCTGCTGCGCGGGTGGCAGAGCAGCACCCCCATCTTCTCTAGCTCGCCGATCGCAGCTCGAACGGTGATCCGGCTTACGGCGAGGTCTTCTGCCAAGGCCCGCTCGGAGGGCAACCGGGAACCTGCTCGATACGCCCCGCTCGCGATCCTCCTCTCAATCTCCTTCAGGACCATACTGACCAGGGGCGTGCGCTTCGGTTCCATTCTTGGAATCATCTTATCCCAAGAATGGCCGACGAGGGCCAGGAATGGTCCAGAAATGCCTAAATTCCGATGGCTTTGAGAACGACCCTCTTTTTGCGCTGGCCGTCGAACTCGGCGTAGAACACCTGTTGCCACGGGCCCAGGTCGAGCCGGCCCTCGGTGATCGGAAGGATGACCTGGTGGTGGAGGAGGAGGTTCTTCAGATGCGCCTCCCCGTTGTCCTCCCCGGTCTGGTGGTGGCGGTAGTCGCGCTTGGGCGCCAGCCGGTCCAGCCACTCGCGGATGTCGTCGATCAGCCCGTACTCGAGGTCGTTGACGTAGACCGCCGCTGTGATGTGCATGGCGCTGACGAGGATCATCCCCTCGCGGATTCCCGAGCGCCGCACGGCCTCCTGCACGCGGTCGGTGATGCAGACGAACTCCTCGCGCTCGGACGTCTGGAACCACAGGTATTCGGTGTGTGTCTTCACGGATTGCTCCATCGGAGTTGAATCTGGACGAGCGAAGCTGGTGGAACGTTGACCTCGACGCGGCGGCCGCCTTGTTGGAGCCTCACAGGGAGCGGTCGGATCGTTACCGTCTCCCGTTCGAGGTTCGTGTCGTCCAGCCGGTCGCCGGCGACGCAGAGCGCCTCGGCGCTCCGCACGGAGCCGCCCAGGACGTTCCATCGAACGAGGTGCGGGCGACTGGCGTCGCGGTTCAGCACAAGAACCGAGGCCTCCTCGCGTCCCGGCTCCCGGCAGGCCACGTACTGGAGAGCCGGGTAGGCGGCGCGATGCCCGGGCTTGACGACGCGGACGGCCAGGCCTCGAATCTCCAAGAGGCCCTCGACCGGCCGAGCGCCGGCGATCACCCGCCAGGCCAGCAGGCATCCCTTGCTGCCCGTGAGCGTCGGGAGCCGCCCGGAGAACTTCCGCCACTGGGGAGCCTGCTCGACGCCCTCGATGGCCACTCCCGAGTGGTACGGCTCCCATCCGCGCCGGTCGAGGACGCTGAGGCCGAGCCGCGCTCCGTCCGCGCTCCCGACGAAGCGGCCCTCGAAGGAGACGTCCAGCAAGGCGCCGTCGGGGCCATCCACGGGAGCCAGCAGCGGGTACAGGTCGGTTGTCGCGCCGCGAAGCCGCAGCCGGAAGACTCCCGAGTCGGCGGAGGATACGGCCTTCGGTTCGGAATGCGGCTGGAACTCGGCTGGGCGGAAAAGGTTGCGTGGCTCCACGGCCTCCGGCTCGGCACGGTCTCCCTCGCACCGCTCGGTGATGCCGATCTGCTGGTGCGGCAGGAAGGAGACGGAAGGTCCCGCCCGACCCGAGGCAATCAGAGTGCCCCGAAGGCCGCGATGCAGAAGCTCGTACACCCGGTAGGCGGGCAAGCGGCGCATGGAGGGGAAGCCTTGGTTGCGAACCATGCCCCAGTAGCCGTTGGCGAACTGCCAGTAGTTGGCGACCGGAACTCCTGACCGAGGATCGGCCAGATCCAGAACGAACCCGGCGCAGAAGAGCGCGGACGCGAGGGAGAAGCGCAGGGGCGCCGGCTTCTCCTGCACGTACATCGCGTTGAACTCCGTCACCGCAAGCGGGAGGTCCTTGCCGGCAGCCTGGCGAACCTTGGCGCGCCAAGACTGCAGGTGGTCGCGAAAGGCGTCGATCGACGCCAGCGGCGCCTGCTGAACGAACTCGTAGGGAAGCGCCATCGCCTGGGCCTCGCTTGTGAGGACAACGGAGTAGCAGTGGACGATGGCGAAGTCGGCCAAGGGCGCCGTGCGCCGCAGGACGGTCCCGTTCCAGCCCTCGTTCCAAGCGGGGAAGCTCGTGGAGGTCAGCGCTCCGCAGCGAATCTTGGGGTCCACCGCCTTCATCGCCCGCACGCACGCGAGGAACCAGTCGGCGTACTGGTCTGCGGTCCAGGTGGTCTTGGGCTGCAGGTCGTGGTTGCCGTGGTCGGACTCGTTCCCGAGTTCGAACCAAAGCACGCCGTAGGGCTCGGGGTGGCCGTTCTTCGCTCGCTCCAAGGCCCAGGGGTGGTCGGGCGACGCCGGCGCGTTCAGGTACTCCACCAGCTGGCCCGCCTCCTCGGGGGTGCAGGAGTAGTCGCTGACGGTGATCAGCGGCAAGGCGCCGAGCGCGTGGCAA
>DPBN01000386.1 GCA_003516955.1 Armatimonadota bacterium
ACCAGCTCCTCGAGCCTGGCCGCCGCCTCGCCGGGCAACGTGGCCGCCTCGCGCGCGAGCGCGGAGCGCAGGATGTCGCCGAGGCCCGAGGATTCGGGAGGAATCACGGTCTCCCGAGCGGGCATCAGGTCCAGGCCCTCGGCGGCTCCGACCGACCGTTGCGTGCCGGGGTCGAAGCGCCGGATGCTCTCCACCTCGTCACCGAAGAACTCCACGCGCAGCGGCAGGTCCTGGCCCGCGGCGTACACGTCCACGATGCCGCCGCGCCTGCTGAACTGCCCCGGCAGGCGAACCGGCTCCTGAAACTCGTAGCCCAGCCGGACCAGCGTCTCCACCAGCTGGTCGGGCGACAGGGGAAGGCCCGGCACGATGCGCCGCAGGCTCTCCAAGATCACTTCCTTAGGAAGAGTCCGTTCCAGAGCCGACCCCGGGGTGGCGATGACGACGCACGGCTCGTCGGAGGCCAGGGCTTGCAGCGAGCCGATGCGGTCGGAGAGCGCCGCGTACTCGGGGGTGGCGTCCTCGAACAGGGCGGAGAGGCCGCTCGGGAGCTGCCTCACCCGGTCCTTCGGAATCCCGGCGACGGTCAGTTTGGCCTCCCACGCCAGCGCCCTGTCGTAGCTGCCCGTGACGACCAGGGTCTTCACCGGCTCAGCGAGCCACCGCGCCGCCAGCAGCGGAGCGCGACCCGAGGGGCACAGGTCGGCCCACTCGGCGCGGGGCAGGCGGGAGCGGAGAAGAGGCTCGAGCGAGGGCACCCTCGCCAGCGAAGCGACCCAGTCGCTGAAACGCATCGGAATGCCCAGTTTACTCGCCGAAGAACTTGCGGATTGAGCCGTAGAAGCAATCGTTCGGTAGAATGCGAGGAGGATCATGCCGAAGCGAATCGAGACGCTCGTTCTGCACGACAGCACCACCCCGGTCATCGGCAACATCGAGAAGGGAGGGAGCGTCGTACTCACCACGGTGGAGACGCTGATCAACCAGGCGCGCGCCAACTCGCTCTGGCCGCTCACGTTCGGCCTGGCCTGCTGCGCGATCGAGATGATGAGCACGGTTGCCTCGCGGTTCGACCTCAGCCGGTTCGGCTCCGAGGCGTTCCGAGCGACCCCCCGGCAGGCCGACGTCATGATCATCGCCGGGCGTGTGAGCAAGAAGATGGCGCCCGTGCTGCGGCAGATCTATGACCAGATGCCGGAGCCCAAGTGGGTGATCAGCATGGGCGCGTGCGCCTCGTCCGGCGGCGTCTACAACAACTACGCGATCGTTCAGGGGGCCGACCAGGTGGTGCCGGTGGACGTGTACGTTCCCGGTTGCCCGCCGTCGCCGGACGCGCTGATGTTCGGCGTGCTCAAGCTGCAAGAGAAGATCAAGCGGCAGAAGGCGAAAAGCCTGACCGACCTGCGTCTCATCGAGCTGAACCCGAAGCGGGAGGAGGCCTGACGATGGCCATCGATGTGATCCGCGACATCGCCAAGCCGATCCTTGCAGGCTTCGGCATCACCGGCAAGAGGCTGAAGCACCCGAAGGTGACGGTGATGTATCCCGAGCAGACTCGGGAGCAGTATCCCAGAACTCGGTGGCGCCACTTTCTGACGCGCTACGAGAGCGGTCTGGAACGCTGCATCGGCTGCTCCCTGTGCGCGGGCGCGTGCCCGGCGCGGTGCATCTACGTGGAGGCGGCGGAGAACACCGACGAAGAGCGGCATTCGCCCGGAGAGCGGTACGCCAAGCGCTACGAGATCAACATGATCCGTTGCATCTTCTGCGGCTACTGCCAAGAGGCTTGTCCGACCGGGGCGATCGTCCTGCGCAAGAACTTCGAGCTCGCCGACTATCGCCGCGAGAGCTTCGTGTACACGAAGGAGATGCTCCTGGAGGAGTATCCGGGGCAAGCGGACGAGCCGTACGTGAGCGTCTATCAGCGGCAGAGTTAGAGCCCAGGGTCCCGCGGCGTGCCGAATTTGTGCGGGCGAACCCGTAAACTGGGTCGTATGACGAGGTTTTTGCTCGCACTCGCCTTGGTAGCCGCGATCGGTTGTGCCCGCAAGGATTCGCAGCCGGTCGCCGAGGGAGCCAAACCCCAGGGAACGTTCAAGGTCGCGCTTCTCACCCCCGGCCCAGTGAACGACTCCGGATGGAGCGCGCTGGCCTACGAGGGCCTCTTGGCGATTCGAGACGAGCTAGGCGCGGAGATCAGCAACCAAGAGGCCCGGGGAACTCAGATTCGCGACGCCATGCGTTCGTACGCGCAGAAGGGCTACCGCCTGGTGTTCGGGCACGGATTCGAGTACAACGAGCCAGGCGCCGAGATCGCCAAGGACTTCCCGAACACCGTGTTCGTGAGCAGCTCCGGCGGCAAGACGGCGGAGAACGCAGGCGCCTTCCGCTTCTACCTGGAGCAGGGCTTCTACCTGGCCGGGGTGCTCGCAGCGGACCTCTCGAAGAGCGGCGTGGTGGCGATGATCGGAGGACCGAAGGTTCCCTCCATCCAGTCCACGTTTAAGGCGTTCGAGGCGGGTGCCAAGGCCGAGCGGCCCGAAATCCGCGTCCTCACGCTCTTCACGGGCCAGGACTCGGATGTTGCGGCCGCGAAGAGGGCCACCCTGGAGGCCATCTCGCAAGGCGCGGACGTGGTGATCCACCAAGCGAACGCTGCCGCCCAGGGGGTTTTCGAGGCCTGCCGGGAGAAGGGTGTTCTGGCGATCGGGAGCAATGCGAACCAGAACGACAACGAGTCGGGAGTGGTGGTCGCCTCTGCGGTGATCGTGGCCAAGCCGGCGTTCGTGGAGCTCGCGAGGGACGTGAAAGAGGGGCGCTACAAGGGATCCATCCGTTTGGTGGGCATGGACAAGGGGGCGATCGACTTCGTGCTCAATCCCAAGCTGGAGTCCCGTGTGCCGGAGGCAACCCGCAAGAGGCTCGAAGACCTGAAGGCGAAG
>DPBN01000075.1 GCA_003516955.1 Armatimonadota bacterium
GTGGGACTACGACCGTGCGGCGAGGGAGAACGAGTCGTTTTGGCGGGCCCGGTGGAGCAGCGACATCCTGATCGACGGCCCCAAGGAGGACCAGAAGGCCGTGCGGGCGATGCTGTTCTCCCTGCGAGCGAACATCAACCCACTCTCCGGCTACGCGCCCGGACCCTATGGCCTCACCTCGGCAACCTACAACGGGCACGTGTTCTGGGACGCCGACGTGTGGATCTTCCCTGCGCTCGCGCTGCTCGACCCCGACCTGGCAGGATCGATCCCCGAATACCGACTGCGGATGTTTCGCCAGAGGCTCCAAGCCGGCTTGCGCCCCGGCGAGCAGCCGTTCCCCTGGGAGAGCTCGGTCACCGGGCGCGAGACGGTCCCAGGGCCGTCGCAGAAGGAGGTCCACATCGTGGGATCGGTGTGCCTCGGGCTCGACTGGGCCGAGGCTCTCGGCCTTGCCCGCGGCAGCGACGTGGCCGAGGTCTGCCGCCGTGCCTCCGAGTTCTTCCGTCGCCGGTCGATTCGGGGCCGCGAGGGCTTGCTCGAGCTCCGCGACGTGATGAGTCCTGACGAGCACCACGTCGGCGACAACGACCTGTACACCAACCTGCTTGCGGAGTGGCTTCTCAACGGCCGCACGTTCTCAGGTCCCAAGCGGTTCGTGCGTCCGATGGCGAACGGGCACTTCGCCACCTACGACGGCGACCGCCTGCGGGGTTACAAACAGACGGCGGCTCTGTTGGCGATCTATCCGCTCCAACACCCGGAGGCGGAGGCTCAGGCGGCGCAGATGATCGCGGCCTTCCTCGGCAAGACGGCGGGGAACGGTCCCGCGATGTCGCTCTCGGTCGAGGCCTTGATCCTCGCTCGCCACCAAGACCCCGAGGGGGCCTACGAGCTGTGGCGGAAGAGCTGGAGCCGCTACACGACCGGCGCTCTGGGGCTGTTCAACGAGAAGCCCCGCAGGGAGTCTTCGGTCTTTCTGACCGGCGCGGGCGGATGCCTGCAGACCATCCTGTACGGCTTCGCCGGTTTTCGGATAGACTCGCAGGCGCAGGATATGGCGGGTTGGAGTCGCCACCTCGACGCCGGGAAGCAGCTGTCCATGCGACCTGCGCTCCCCCGCGCCTGGAAGTCGGTGACGCTGCGCAACATCACGGTCCGCGGTCGTAGACTCACGTTGACGATCACTCGGGACAAGATCCTGTCCACCCAAGGAGACTGAACATTCCATGCCGAACGTCGTTCTGACCATCGATTGCGAAGGGGCTCACCACGATCGGTGCTACACGCCCAAGTACATCCGCGTTCTTGAGGAGGAGTTCGTTCCGGCCAGCTGGCTGATCCACGTGTCGATGAAGGATCCCAGCGCGAATACGAATCTCTACTATCGCGAGTACGCCCACAAGATTCCGAACTGGCACGAGCTCGGCATGAAGGTCAACTTCGAGAACGAGCGCGGCCACGTGGAGGATCCCAAGGAGCGCGGCAACATCATCCGGATCGCGAAGGACACTCTGAAGAGCCACCTCATCAAGTGCACGAGCTTCCGCGCCGGGTGCTTCGCGCTCCTGCCCTCCGACATCCCCTACCTGGAGGACATCGGAATCCTCGTGGACAGCTCCGTCGTGCCGGACTCCACCTACAAGATGTTCGTCGACTGGACCGGCGCGCCACACGAGCCCTATCACAGCGACCCCCAGGATCTGAAGAAGGAGGGCTCGAACCGAATCCTCCACATCCCGGTGGCGACGCACGACGGCCAGTACGGCTATCTGGACGCCGGATTCGACGCCCTGGTGCCGCTCTTCGAGGCCAACCTCCACCGCGAGGTGATCTGTTTGGGAATGAGGGACTACAACGATTGCTCGGAGGATCTCCGCAAGACGATCCGCTACTTCCGAGAGCGGGGAGCCCATTTCACCACGCTGACGCAGGCCGCGAGCGAGCACTACGAGCACCACGAGGCGCTCAGGGCTTAGGAAAGCGCAGGAACAAGTAAGGAGCCACCTCCGGGTGGCGCACCAAGAAGGAGGCGATCCGACGCAAAGCGCGGATCGCCTCCCTCTTGCGGACGCTCTCCACCACGTGGCGGCGGATTCTCGCCGCCACGGTCCGCTTGCGGTTCCGCCAGAACCGGCCGCTCAGTCGCTCCAGCCGCTGCGACCGGTGCCGATCGAGGAACGCCCGCAGAACTTGGGCGGGCTGAACGTACATTTCCTCGAACCTTCCGGACGCGCTGCCTTCGGTTTCCCGATAGTGGAACAGCGTCTCCCCGACGTGCACCCAGCGGCGCGACGCCTCGGCGACTCGCATCAACCACTCCCAGTCCTCTCCGTACCGGAGGGACACGTCGAAAGGTCCGGCGCGTCGGGCCACGTCGGCCCGAAGGAGGTAAGTCCCGGTCGGGAGGTTGGCCTGGACGATCCTCTCCAGCGGATCGGCGGCCTCCAGACCTTGGTCAACGGCGTACCGAACCACCCGGGTGCCCTCCTTGGCCTCCACGAACCGGTCGTAGTCGCAATAGGCTAGAGCCGCGTTCTCGCGCTCCAGCGCCTCCAGCAACCGCAGGCAGAAGTCCGCTTCGATCAGGTCGTCAGCGTCCAGAAGGCCGATGATCGGAGCCTCCACCCGCTGCAACCCGGCGTTGCGGGCCGCGCTCACGCCGCCGTGTGGGATTTTCATGGCGACCGACACGGCCGGGTGCCCGCCGAAGCGCCCCGCCGCATCAATGGTCTCGGAGCCGTCATCGACGAGGATCGCTCTGGCCCGCACATCGCGCTGCGCGAGTACCGAATCCAGGCAGGATCCGAGGAACCTCGTTTCGTTGTACACCGGAACGATGAACTCGACGTCGGCCGTCACCGCGCGGGAGCTTACCGTGCCCGAGGCCGCGGGCCGTTCGCGTCCCCATTTTTGAGGAATCGCCAAAGGTTGTAATCCGGGGTCTGGCGGAGCATAATCACCGCTACCATGTTCTTCAACCTCGGAGGCCCTGCCACGGCCGACAACGCCGGTCAGGGGGGGCCCTCGTCCGCAGCCCGCCAACTGTCGCTCTCCCAACGGGAAGAGGAGATTCTGATCCTCTCCAGCCAAGGGCTCACGGATCGCCAGATCGCGATCGAGCTGGACATCAGGCCGGGCACGATCAACACCCACTGGTCTCGGATCCGGTTGAAGCTCGGCGCCTCGACTCGGTCGCAAGCTGTGGCCATCCTGCTTCGAGCCCAAGCGGAGGAGGAGACGAGGCAGCTGCGCAAGGAGCGGGAAAGCCTCCTGAAGCAACTGGACGAGAGGACGCAGGCGGAGCAGAGCCTTGGAGCCATCGCGAAGGTGGCGAGTGCCGCCCTACGGGCACTTCCGGTGGTCCTCTGGGCTGCGGAAGAATCCGGAGCGCCGGTCCTGTTGGAGGGCAAGCCCGCTGAGGACCTCGGCATCCTCGCCGACACCGCAGAGGCCAAAGCCGAGTTCGTACGCTCCCTGGCCAAGGAGGAGGACTTCCAGCGGGCCCTAGATGGCAGGGTCTGCGTTTCCGAAGGCGCCTTCGGCGACAGGCGGTTCGAATCGCACCTCGCGCCGTGGACGGGCGAGACTGGCCAGCGGCGCGTGGTGGGCCTGAGCCTCGACGCGACGTTCGCCAAGGCGGCTCAAGACGCCCTGCTGGCCAGCCTCAAGCTGCTCACCTCCATCGTGGACGCGAGCCCGAGCGTCATCCACGTGCACGACGCCGACGAGATGCGCGAGGTGTTCGTGAACCGGCGGGTGTTCTACACCCTCGGGTATTCGCCCAAGGAGATCTACGACCTGGGCTCCAACATCACCATGAGCCTGGTGCACCCTGACGACGTCGAACGCCTTCAGACGGTGAAGCAGCGCGTCCTGGAGCTGCAGGACGGCGAGGTGCTTCCCGTGCAGTACCGCATGCGCCGAGCGAACGGGGAGTACGCGCTCGTCAGCGACCAAGTGACCGTGCTGTCTCGGCATGCCGACGGAAGAGTGAAGACGGTTCTCGGGGTCGCGCAGGTCAGTCATCCTGCGCCGACAGGCCCATTGCCGTAAGAATCCGCTCTCGCTCCCGCTCCCAGGTGAACTCCGCCCTAGCTTTCTCGTAGCCGGCGAGGCCCATCCGTCGCCGCAGATCGGCGTCGCCGGCCAGCGCGGAAATCGCCCGTGCCGTGCCCACGACGTCGCCCTCCTCGGTCAAGAAACCCGTCTCCCCTTCGGCGACTGCCTCGGGGATGCCTGCGTGACGCGTGGAGACGACAGGAAGCGCGGATGCCATCGCCTCGAGGATGGCCGTTGGCAAGCCCTCCTCGTCCCCCGTGCGCGGGTCGGTTCGGGAGTGCAGAACGAACGCATCCGCGCTCCGCAACTCCTCCTGCACCCGATCTCTGGGCAGGCTTCCTAGAAAGCGCACGGAACCTTCGACGCCCTCCGCCGTTGCGAGCGCCCTGGCCCTCGAGGCGTCCGGTCCGTCCCCAACCACCGTCAACAGAATCTCGCACCCGGACTCCGCTTGGGCGAGGCTGAGTGCCCGGATGGTTGTAAGGATGTCCTTCTTCCCCACCAAGCGTCCGACGGTCACAAGCTTCAGCCGCCCGCCTTCCGACGGTCGCACTAGCGGCTCGGCCGGGACGGCAACGCCACCTGGCGTCACGTGGATCCTTTGCTGTGCGATACCCAACTCGGCAAGGCGCCTCCGGGCGATGGAGGAGCGCACGAAGATCGCATCGGCAAAGCGGTGCTCCCGGAACAGACGCCTCCAGAAGGCCGATCTCAGGGACCGGCTGACGTCGTATCCATGCCCGAACGAGCACCATCGCAGCCCCAGCTGCTTCGCGTGACGGATGTAGGTCGGCCCGACGTCGAGGTACTCCGAAAGCACGTGCGAGCAGCCCTGCGCGCGCCAGAAGGCTTCGAGCCGGGCAAGATGCCGCCTCTCGGTCAACCCTACGCTGCGCGACAGCGTGAGCAGGTGGACCAAAGCCCGCACCCAGCGCCTGCGATCCCGGAGAACCAGGAGCGGCCCGTCGAACCACCATGCTCGCCTGGACTCAGGAAGGGCGACCGCGGCAGCCAAGGCCGTGCGGCCAGGCAGCAAGCGCTTGGCATGGTCCTCAATGAAGGTCTCCGAGACGCTCCCAACGACTTTCGTCAGGACGCAGAGGGGATGCATGCCGCCTCCTCGTGCGCCCGAGCGCGCAACCTCCGTTCTTCCCGCCACCCCAACTGCGTCAGGCCGCCGAGCAGAAACAGAACGCTCATCGCGTCGTCCCAGGTGACGATGTTGTTGGCATACATCGCCACCAGCATAGCCGCGAGGCAGGCGAGCTGCGCCACAGCGAGTTGCGACCGCTCACGCTTGGGGTTGCGATCCAGCCAGATCACGCGGGCCAGCCCGACGCCGTAGACGACGAACGTGACGATCGCGATGCCGAGGCCGACGTATCCGTAACACGCCGCCAGCAGCAGGAAGCCGGCGTCGATCGCATGGAACGGCGCCCACTTGTCCGTCCCTCCCTCGACCGCGCCCCAGAAAACCGGCTCCGGCCCGAGGCCGGACCAAGGCAGGTGCTCCAGAACGAAGTCCACCTGCGGCCACGTGAGCGCCTTCCGACCCTGCAGCGTCGGCTCCGCCTCCAGGTCCGTTCCGAGCAAAGTCTGGAACTTGCCGGGAAACGCCGCGACAGCGACCAACAACAGGGCGAGGAGCCCACCCCCCAGAACGAACCCACGTCTGCGATCCCGGAAGAACAGGCCCACAAGGAAAGCGCCGCTCGCGATGGCGAGGCCGGGCACATGGGCCCTCGCCTGCGCGGCCAGACTAGCCAAGGCCAAGAGCGCGAACAGGGCGAAGTGGCCCCAGGAGATTCTGGCGAACCAAGCTCGGCCGGCGAGCAGCGCGATGCCGAAGTTGCACAGGATCGCCAGATGGGAGTGGTAGCCGGAGATTCCGACCGGCCGGTCGATCGTGGCGGCACCCATGGCCTCCCGCACCGGAGCCCACTGCTGCGGTGCCACAAAGTCGGCGACGCCGGCAAGCGCAACCAGGCCGATCGCCGCCAGCAGAACGTCGGCCAAGCGCGGCCTCCACTCCGGCGCGAAGTACACCACGGCGGACGCCGCGAGGAAGACGAACAGGTGCCTCATCAGGAAGAAGTCGATCGTCCCGAGCGGATTCAGACGGCCGATCAACGCCGCGGCCAGCAGCACGGTGACCCCGCTCCACACCTGGAGGAGCAGCACGCCCACGATGGCGCCGGGCATCCGGAGCGGGGCCTCCAACCTCCCCCAAGCCACGAGAAGCCACAAGGTGCCCCCCGCGATCGCCGCGTTGCGGATGACTCCGTTCACGGCCGGCCAAGCGACCAACAACGGCAGCACCGAGCCCAGCAGACAGACCGTCCCAACGGCCAGGAAGAGCCTCCACGGGAAGGGTTCCGCGCCATCCCGGGGGCGCGCAACCGTCGCGGGGCCTGTCGCTTCCATGGGCGTCCTCAGACTGGGGCGGCGACCCAAAACGGCTCGTCGTCGGGCGATGCGTCGGTGAGGACCAGGCTGATCGCCCGCGCGCCGCTCTGGGTGAGGATCTCCTGCGCCTGGGGTACCTGGCGGTATTGGGTGTCCCGAGCCGAGACCACCAGGTAGACCTCGTCGACGAGCTTGGCCAGGCGGGCGGCGTCGGACAGCACGTCGCACGCCGGCAGGTCGAGGATGACGACGTCGGCGCGAGCCTTGAGGGTATCCAAGAAGCCGGTCACGAGCCCGGTCTGGTAGTCCGCCAGCGAGCCACCGGTTTCACTTCCGGCTGGAAGGAACCAAAGGTTCTCGTGCTGCGTGGGCACGAGCATCTCCGACTCCTCCGTCGGCAGCATCGACCGCCCGAGGAGGTCCGACACTCCGGGTCTGGGATCCCGCAACAGCCGCTCGCTGGCGGTGGCCCGACGCAGATCCGCGTCCACCAGCAGCGTGCGCAAGCCGGTCTGCGCGACGGCCAGCGCGAACTGGACTGCCGGGATCGTGGCATCCGCGCCTTGAGCCGAGGTGAACATCAACACCCTGGGCAGAGACTCGAACTTGGCGGTGGAGGCGAACGCGAGGAACCGGAACGACTCGAGCGGCTTGGCATCCGGATCGTTCGGGGCCTCCAGCAGGACCTGTTCCGCCCTCGGAGGCAGCTTCGGCACGGTCGCCGACACCGGCAGTCCGGTCAGCTCGGACAGCTGGCTCGAGGTCGACACCCTCAGGCGCATGGCCTCCACGACCGACGTGTAGAGCAACCCGAGGCAGATGCCACATACGAGACCGATGAAGCCCAGTTTGAAGTAGTTGGGCGACACAGGTTGCTTCAACACCCTCGCTGGTCCGAGCACTTGGGCCGAAACCCGAACAGTCTCCGTCTTGTCCTTCAGATCCTCGGCCTGCGCCTTGAGCTTGCGGTACTTCGCCTCCAAGATGTCCAGATCGCGGGTCAGGCGGCGCAGCTCCACCTCGTCCCTCGGCAGGACCTGCTGGCGTTCCCGCTGCCGCGCAAGTTCGCTCTCCAGGGCCCGGATCTGGCTCTGCAGGCTGGTTAGCTGGACCTCGTTCGCCACCAGCTGCAGCTCCACCTGGCGCCTCAAGGGGTCCGGGGACGTCTGGCGACCGGTCGGGACCATCTCCCGCTTCTTGGCCTCCAGCAGCTTGCGCTCCCACTCTGCGATGACGGCGTCCAGGTTGCGGATCTTGATCGAGTCTTCGCGGTAGTAGCGAAGGGCCTCCACCCGCTGGCGCTGGTAGTCCGCGAGCTGCTGCTCGATCTGGGTCACCACGGGGCTCTTGGTGTCGGTGCTGGCCTCGACGCTCGTGGCCGGGGTCTGGGTGATCTTCTGCTTCTGCCTTGCGATGGCCGAACGAAGGCCGTCGGCCTCCGCGCGGGCTTTGTCCAGTGCGCGGGCGAGGTCCTGCTCGTAGCGCGTGGCCTCGGCGGTGCTGGTCTGAAAGTCGGTGAACCCGCGCTCGATCTTGAAGCGCTCCAGCCTCCGCTCCGCCTCCCGAACGTCCCTCTCCGCGCTCCGCACCTGGGAATCCAGGTACTCCTGCGCCTGGACCACCGAGCGGCGGATCGCCTGCTGCCGCAGGTCGTTGTACACTTTGCCGATCTCGTCGGCGATCGCCGCGGCCGAGTCGGGCGAGTAGGCCCTCACCCGAACCTGGGCGATGCGGGACATCTCCTGCCCCTTGACGTCGTACATCAGATAGAGGTCTTCGTAGTCGCGGAGCAGCGAGGCGTCGGAGAGCTTCTCGGCGGCGGCCTGCAGGGCGTTGGCGAAAGTGGTCTCCGAACGGATGATCTGCAGCTCGGTCTCCACCGTGCCCTGGTTCCCCAGCTGGAGGATCTGATCGACCGGATCCGTGGTGGCGCCGACCACTCGGCGGGAGTCCTCTGCGCCGAAGAGGATCTCCGTTCGCGCTTCCCACACCGTGGGCATGAGCAGGCCCACCACGACGGCCACCGCGATCCCCAGCACGGAGAAGAACGCGACGCGCCGAAAGTGCATCCTGATCATGAACCGACCGTCCCAGGCAACATCGCCACCCCGACCCGTTCTGACTCGAAACGGGCCACTCCTCCTAGCATCGGAAGAACGAGGCTAGTTTATACCCTCGCCCGGCCGACATCCCCCTTCGTTCAGCGGTACAGCCGGCTCCACTGGTCCAGTGGCAGGCAGATCCAGCCCATGGGTGGAAGCTGGTCCGGCCACTCTGGCAACAGCAAGACCCTCACCGTTTGGAGCGAGCCGTCCGCCACGAACCGGAACTGGACCTCGTTGGCGTTGGCGTCGGCAGGGGTGGTCGCCCGCGCGCCGACCTTCGCGACCTCGATCACGGCCCCGGGCGGATCGGAGACGATCATCGTCACCGACTTGCCGTTCTGGGTCAGCCGGGCCACGCTCCCAAACGTCTCCACGTCCGCGAACGTGTGCATCTTCCACTGGACCGGTGTTCCAGCCGCCGCGACGAACTCGTCCTGAACCATCGCCCACTTGCCGGCCGGCAGGGCCACCCCGCGCCGCCAGTGCGACACGATTCCGGGGTTCGCGCTCGACAGGTCTGCAACCGCGTAGGGGCACCGCACGTCGTCGGAGAAATCCACGAACGAGCCCCGCACGTTCACCGCCTGTTGGCGGCCGTCGAACAGCAGTAGATTCTGCGACGAGGTGAGCGCCCGGAACCCGCCGTCGTAATAGCCGAAGTCAATGGCCCAGCGAACGCCCATCGCCTCGAAAAGGAAATTCCCCAACTCCTGCATGCAGTGGACGTTCCCGTTCTCTCCGGCCTTGAGGGCGGCTGCGGCGGCGTTGCCGTCGGTCAACGAGGCGCGCAGAGCCGCCAGCCCGCCCGCGTGGAAGACCTTGGACGGTACGCGCGAGGCGATGTCCGCATCGGTCCCGGCGGACGTGTACCAGACAACGTGCATCGGCCACGGCCCGCGTGCCGCGACGCTCTTCCGCTCGCAAGCGACCCACTCCGGACGGTTGTACTTCCGGGCAAAGTACAGCATCTGGGCGGCCGGAGAGGCATCGGTGATGGAATCCGCGAAGTTGAACGCCTGGAACCGGGGCCCTCCCACGATGAGCTTGTAGTCCCCCGCCCATTGGAGGCCGGGGGAGGCATCGAGACCGAACGTGCCGCCCAGCGTCGTCTCCAGCGCCGAGAGGCCGTAGGCCATGTACCGGGTTCCGTAATCCCAGTAGGTGTAGCCCTCCATCCAGCCGCCGTCGGACCCCAGCGAGCCGATGGACAGCGAGAGCGCAGGCAGGGCCCTACGGAGCGTCTCGAAGGCCAAATCCTTGTCCACGTCGGCGTAGGCGAGGGCGCCCAGGATTGCGGAGGCCGTCATCACACTGTTCGCGTTGAACGGCTTTCGGAGCCACCACGCCCCGCCGTCGATCAGGCGGTTCGTGTTGAGGATGGCCCGTCGGATGCTGTCCAGGATCAAAGCCCGGTCGCCCGGCGTCAAGCAGTCGTAGAGCCAATCGTAGGCGATCGCCAGTGCGTGCGTAGCCTCAGCCGTCGCAAGGTAGTCGTAGTCTCCGCCCCACGGGACCTGGGCCAATGCAACGGCCTCCTCCCGGGCACGAGCCGCGTAGGAGACGTCGCCGCTCAATTGCCAAACGAGGCCGCAGCTCTGGATCCGCTTCAGGGCCAGCCTGGCCGCCTCGATGTTGTTGGTGGAAGGGCCGTAGACGGTGATCCATGCGAAGGCGGCCGGAGTCTGCCCGAAGGCCTCGTCGGCCATGCGCCGAACGTGGCCGATCCAGGACGACAGCACTGGGTCGTTCTGGCTCAGAGCCCGAAGCTCCAAAACCCTCGCGGAGGTGAGCAGGATCGTGGGATGCGCTGGGGTCCATCCATAGAGCGCGGCTTCGAGACTCTCCCAATCGGAGGGACGGCGCATCGGGTTGTCCGGAGTCCAACGAGGCAAGGAGGGCGCTTCGGGGCCGCTCCTCCAAGGACGCTGCGGCATCGGCACGCCCATCCTTGGCGCCACAGATGGCACCGAGCGCCTCGGCACGCCGCCGAACGACCAAGCCCCGACCGGGCTTGAGCCCACGATAGCAAGCACAATCGCGCCGAGCGTTCCCAGCATGCCAGACCCCCGATCCAGAACGGATCCCTGAGGTCCTGTTCCGCCCCGGCAACGCGAGGCTTCCCCGCATGCTTATGGGAAGTTCCGATTCCCAGCAAGATCGCGGAGGCGCCGCTTCAGACTCACCACATCCAACGGGACGCGGCGGACGCCGCTGGCCAGCCGCACGGCGAGCACGATCGGCTCCGGCCACAGAGCCAGACTCCCACCCTTCGTTTCCAGCAGCAGTCCGTCTCCTTCCGCGTCGGTGACCTTTAGAAGGCCGTCCATCGGCACCACGAGCGACCTCGGCAGGCGACGAACCCGCACCGAGCTGCCGTCGATGAGCACCCTCGAGCGGCCCTCTCTGGTGGACCTCACGCCGTCCCAGCGCCAGTTCGCCAACCCGTCCCAAAGGAGGCCTGGCTGTCCGCCCAAGTCGATCTGGCCTCTCTCGTACGCGGAGACGATCGCTTCGTCGAACCGCTCTTGGAAGAGCCCCTCCTCCTCTCGGCGTGGCAATCGGTGAGCCACCCGATGCCAATCCTCGATCGAGAGCGTCTGACCGGGCACCCCGGCGAGCCTCCCCTCCCCCCGGACGAGCCTGAGCTGATCGCCGGCGAAGTCGAACTCCGTGCCGCACCCGGCGCAGCGGACCCCCGGAAGCAGCGACGTCTTCCCCACGCCGGCCCAGGCGAGCTGGTCCCAGTCGAAGCACCGTCCTTGATGCCTCTCCCCGAATCCGAACGAGTCGCGATGGCATCCCAGCAGGGTGACTCGCTCGCCGTCCACAAAGTACTCCGCGCCACACCGATCGCACTCGGCGTTTCCCGCCGTTGGCTCCAGCCCCGCGGCGATGCACGCCCACTCCTCGCGGTAGAGCCGCTCCCACTCCAAGCGCTCTTCTCCGGACCAAGCCAGGCGCCAGCGGCCGTCCGGCTCCAGATCCAGCCGGGCGCCGCAGGAGTCGCAGACGTCGATCGTGGCCGACCGCCCGGAGGCACCGACCCACTCCTCCGCCGTACGCTCCTCCCCTGCGGCTGCGCTGCCCGCGGCCTCGCTGATGGCCCGCCAACGCCCGTCCTGGGTCTGCTCGAGCGCAAAGCCGCACCGCTGGCACTGCAGGCGCCTCGCCCTCCCGATCAGCCCCTGCTTACGCCGCATGAGTCCTGTCCCGCAAGACGGACAGACGGGAATCGCGGACGGCCATCGTCGCAACACGCCGGCCCGGCACACCGGGCACACGTCCTGCGGCACCTCCCGCGGACGCACCGCACCTTCCCGGCACACCGGGCACTGGCCCCTCCGCAGCGGCTTGACCCTCTCCAGCACGCCGCCGCAGCCGGGGCACTCCCACCTGCCGAACCGAAGACCCGCCAAGCGGACCGCCCGTTCGTCGAAGTCGCGCCAGGTGCCGTCCAGCGGGCCACCGACCATGCCGCTCTGCAAGCGGGCCAACAGCTCCGGGGCCGACTGTGGGCGAAGCTCCGGATCGAGCTCCAGCGCCGCCTCGATGGCCTCGCACACGCTGGGGTCGACGTCGGGCCGAAGCACTCGCAGCGATGGCACCGCCGCGCCGGCCAACCTTTCGGACGCCGAAGGCGGCGGCGATCCCGTGAGCAGCTCGTACAGCGTCGCCCCGACGGCATACACGTCCGTCGCCGGGCCGCGCAACCCACGCCGATCGAGCTGCTCCGGGGGAGCGTAGCCCGGCGTGAAGAGCACGGCGTGCGCGTTCCCCGAATCCGCGTGCCACTCCAGGGCGGCTCCAAAGTCGATCAGCCAGAGCTTCCCGCCGGGGCCTACGAGAATGTTCGATGGCTTGACATCGCGATGGAGGATGCCCGCCCGATGCAGGGTACCGAGGGTACGCAGGAGGCTCTCCGCAACCCCCATCGCTTCGCCGATCGGAAGCGACCCCCGCGAGGCGATCCGGTGCTCCAGCGTCTCCACGCCGTCGGCGTGCTCGGTCACAACGTACGCGGTGCCGTTCTGCACGAACCAGGCGCGAGGAGGCAGAATCCCCTCCGCCCGCAGCCGCGCGATGCGCTCGGCCTCGTCCAGAAAACGCTCGCGGAGCCTTCGGCGATACCGTTCGTCGCCGGGCAGCTGCAGCAACCCGCCCGGACCCCGCACGGCCTGGCTCGGTGCGAGCTCCTTGATCGTGCAGAGCTCGCCCCACCGGAGGTCCTCCCCCCGGTAGACGATGCCGAACGCGCCGCGACCAAGCACCTCGCCGACGACGAAACGGTCCGCCAGCACGGTGCCACTCGGCAGAGGCGGGCACTCGCTGGGCATGGGTCCAGATTACAGCATCGGGAATCCATAATCGGGCCATGCTGGCCCTGATCGCGGCCTTGACGATCGCCACGTACTCGCCGCCAGCCGCCGAAGGATGGACCTACCGGGTGCGGCTGACGTTCGACGGAGACCTGCCCCTGCTCGGGGGCCAAAGGGGCAAGGCCGAGGTTCTGCTCGGCCTGCGGGCCGAGTCGACCCCGGCCTCAGAGGTGCTGGCCGCGCGCATCGAACCCCAGGCTTTCGAGATCCGGTTCAACGGTGAGCCGCTTCCGCTCACGCTCGACGACGCCCGTCCTTACCTGCCCCCGACGACGCTCCGGTACAGCCCCAGCGGCAAAGTGCTCTCCAACGACGCCCCCGAGCCGAACATCCCCGTCCGCATTCCCGGCCTCCATCCGAAGCGGCTGCCCGAAACCGTGCTTCTGCCGATCGAGCTGCCCGAAGGCGCCATCGATCGAGGAACACGCTGGAAGTACGCAAAGCCCCTCGGCGATGCCACGGCGACCTTCGAGGCGCGCGTCCAGAGCTCCAAGGGAGACCGCCTCACGATCAACCTTCGGGTCGAGCAGGACTCCACCGCTCTCGAGAACGAGGCTCTCCAGATCGTTGCGACCGAGGCCGAGGCTGCCACCAAGGCCTCCACCCGGCTGACGGGCTCGGGCCAAGCGACCTTCGATCGGTCCCTAGGCGCCGTTACCTCGTTCTTCCTCAAAGGGAGCGCCGTGACCGCGGTGCAACCGCTGGACGGCCGTGCAGGAACGAGCCGCAAGTTGCGCTTCGAGTACGACGTTCGTCTCGAATCGAAGGCGAAAGCCCGCTAGATGCCGCTCCGATGCCGCAAGGGCACCGCCGGCAAGGCGGCCGCTGGTGGCGCCTCCGACGTCACCCTGAGCAACCGGTCCAAGATGACCTTGAGGCAACCAGCGACCGGAAACGCTAGGAGCATGCCCACGATTCCGAAGAGCGCCCCACCGGACAGGATGACGAACATGCTCACCAGCGGGTGCAACCCGACCGACCGCCCGACCACGCGAGGGTAGACGAGCTGGTCGAACACCACACCGTACACGATGAAGGTCGCCGTGATCGCAACGGCCGCGTGCCAAGAGCTCGGGAACTGGTAAAAGGCCACCATGCCGCTGCCGCTCAGCCCCGTGACGACGAACAACGTCACTGCGCTGATCATCGCCCCAACATAAGGCACCAGATAGATGGCGCCGAACAGAAGGCCCAGCAGCACGGAGTAGGGTGCGCGGAGCAACGTGAGGAGCACGGAGCAACAGAGGATGTACAGGAGCACGGCCATCGTCACTCCCCTCAGGTAGCCGACGAACACCCGGACGATGTCCCCCACGAGCGCCACCGTCTCAGCGCGGATGGACGGAGGCACCCAGCTGACCGACCTGCGCTTGAGCTGGTCCAGATCCCACAGCATGATGAGCGTCAGGAAGGGAGTCAGCAACAGGAACAGGAGCTGGCTGGCGAACGAGCGGACAATGCCCAGAAAGCCGTTGAAGAAGCTCTGGATGGAGCTGGTGATCGTCTCCTGGTGCGGAGCGAGGTACTGGTCGATCAGCGCGCGCCGCGTCGTGGGCAGCCCGAAGCGCTCGAGAGTCCCGCGGTTCCGCTCCAAAAAGAGGTCGATTTGGTCCTTGCGTCCGTGCTTCTGCACCATCAGCGGCGGGCGCCAGCTGACGAAGTAATTCTCACGCTCCTCGGCGTCCTTCAGGTCCTGGACGTATCGGTCGATCTGATCCTTGAACCCAGTGAGCTGCTGACCCAGAATCTGTGCGGCCGGGACGGTGATCGCAACCACCGCCAAGCTGAACAGGAGAAAGATCGAGAGAACGGCGGTTCCCCGGCCCATACCGCGCCTTCGCAGCTTTTGCACGGTCGGGTCCAAGATGGCGCATACGAGACCCGCCACCACGAACGGCAGCAGGATGCTCCGAACGAGGTAAAGAAAGACGAGGGCGGCCAACACCAGGGCCGCCCAGACTACAACGCGCCAACCCATTTCGGGAGGAGCAGGATTAGGCGCTGGCTTCCTCGGACTTCGCGGCCTGCTGCCGCTTTGCCTTCTGCTCAGCGACCCACTGCTCAGTCTTCTCCTTCAGCTCCTTGAGCTTCTCGCTGAGTTCCTCGCGCGTCTCCAAGCCGGGCTTCGGAGCGAACAGCATCCCGGCTGCGACGCCGATCAGAGCGCCGATCCCGACACCCGCGAGCAAGTAAAGCATAGCGTTCCTGTCTTCGGATTCGCTCATAGCCAACCTCCTGTGCCTTCTTATTGTACACGCCTCTGGCTGAAAAGGCTACGGGAACCGCGCTATTCTTCCGCCGAAAGGATTGTTCCCCCCGCAACAACCGTCCGTCCGATGTAGGCAACGGCGGTCTGCCCAGGCGTGATCGCCTTCACGGGACGATCGAAGACGAGCCGAACGGGGTCCTCCCGATGCAGAACCGCCGGCGCGGGCTCCATGTTCGAGCGGATCTTGGCTCGGACCTTCAGAGGGCCGCCCTCCCGAGGGATCAGGCCCCAGACCACGTCCGCCAGGACCGCCGTTCGCCGCAACAGGTCCGACTCCGATCCGACCACGACCCTCCCCTCCCGTGGCTCGATGCCGATCACGTAGAGCGGCCGCCCGTCTCGGCTGGAAACGCCCAAGCCCCTGCGCTGACCGATTGTGAAGCCGACAACCCCCTGGTGCCGCCCGAGCGTCTGGCCATCGCGTGTGACGAGTTCACCCTCTCGCAGAGCATCCGGGCGCATCCTGCGCAGGAACTCTCGGTAGCCGCCCGCCTCGCTGACGAAGCAGATCTCCTGAGAGTCCGGCTTGTGCGCCACAGGGAGTCCCCACTCGGCGGCGAGCCTCCTCGTTTCGTCCTTGTCGCGCAACTGCCCGAGCGGGAAGAGGAGCCTCCCGAGCCGCTCGCCCTGCAGCATGAACAGCACGTAGCTCTGATCTTTCTGCAGACAGCGGGCCATCATCAGAGCCCGCTCGCCCGACCTCGTGGTCCGGATACGGGCGTAGTGCCCCGTCGCCAAGGCTTCCGCGCCGAACTCGGGCAAGCGCTCCAACAGCGGATCGAACTTGATCAAGCGGTTGCACTGGACGCATGGGTTCGGCGTCCTGCCCTGCGCATACTCCTCGAGGAAGTTCTCGATGACCGTGCTGCGAAAGAGGTCCCGGTAGTTCAGGACGTAGTGGGCGATGCCCAGCTCCCGCGCAACCCTCCGGGCATCCTCCACCGCCCCGAGCGAACAACAGCCGCTGTGGCGGGGGTCCGTCTGTGACTCGTGCCAAATCTGCAGCGTCACACCCACGACGTCGTAGCCGCGCCGCAACAGCAAGCCTGCGGCGACGCTGCTGTCGACGCCGCCGGACATCGCCACCAGAACCCTACGGCGCGGACTTCGTGCTCGGCGCATAGGGCGGCTGAGAGAGGATCTCTCGCAGGGAGTTGCTGTTCGCGACCTTCGGTTCGACGCCGTCCATGAGAATGATGTACGTGGGCGTGATCTGCACGCCCAGCCTGCTCGTTAGGTCCACGTCGGCGTACATCCTCTTGAAGGCCGGGTCTTCCGGGTTCTGCGCCCTGCGCACCGCCTGCTTCGAGTCGATTCGAAGGTTCTCGAGCACCGACATCAAGCCGTCGATCGTCTTGATCTCGTCCTCCGGGGCCTCATAGACCGCCTCGATGAAGTCGAAGTACCGTCCTTTCTCCTTCGCGATTTCCGCCAGGGTGGACGCCACGAGCGAATACTCGTGTCCCTGCAGCTTGTAGAGCGGCATGTGACGGAACACGAGGCGGATCCGCCCCCCGCTCTCTTGGACGAGCGCATGGACCATCGGATAGCTGGAGCGGCACGCCGGGCAGAAGAGGTCCGCGAACTCCACGATCGTGATCGGGGCGTCGGGGTTGCCGAGGAAGGGGCCGTCCTTCGGCACGAGCACCTCGGGCGTCATCAGCTTCTGCGCTTCCGCGCTGATGGGGGTCTTGGCAGCCTCGCTGCGCATCAGAGAGGCCATGGCTCCCAAGCCGCCCAGGGTGAGGATCGCGAGCGCACCCGCGTAGGCCCACTCGCCGGAACCGCTCGCAGGTCGGATCGAGGCGCCCTTGGCGTGCTGCTGCGACAGGATCGCGTGCGCCAAGAACAGAAGAAGGAGGATGCCGTTGGAGGCCAGGCACCAGTCGCAGGTCTTTTGGATGAACAGAAGGGCGTAGAAGGTCAGGCACGTCTGCACCAAGAGCGCCACCGAGGTGAGCGCAAACCCAAGATTGACCAGCGAGCGGCTCTGTTCCGTTCCCTTCGCGCCCCGCAAGACCGAGATGGCGGCCAGTGCGAGGTACGCGACGAAGCCGATCACGGCGACGGGCACGCCGAACCAGACCGAGCTCGGATGACGCGCGACGTCTTGGCATCCGCTGCCGGCCCCGCACGGCACGGTGAGACCGAGGAGGTGTCCCAGACTCAGGACCCCGGCCACGAACATGCCGGCGAACGAGAGGAACGTGCAGACGCGATTGACGAGCGTGGTGCTCACAGACCCGATTATACGTTCCCGGCCCACGGCCCCTCAGGAAGGCCGGCCCCGGCGGGTATCTTTCCAACGCCGATGGCGACGCCGCGGACGGTTCTCCAGCTCGAACGCAAAGCCCCTTCGTTCCGCCCCTCCACGTACTTCATCCAGACGTGGGGCTGCCAGATGAACGAGGAGGACTCCGAACAACTGGCGCTCTCCCTCGAGTCATTGGGGTTCCAGCCTGCCGCGAGCCTCTTGGAGGCTCAGGTGATTCTCCTCAACACCTGCAGCGTCCGGCGCAAGCCGGAGGAGAAGGCGTTCTCGCTCCTTGGAGAGCTGGCCGAGCTGAAGCGGGCCAACCCCGAGCGGGTGATCGGCGTCTGCGGCTGCATGGCCCAAGCGCGTGCCGACGAAATCCGTCGCAGGGCCCCCCACGTGGACTTCGTTCTCGGCACGGGCCACATCGACGAGGCACCGGCGCTGGTGGAGCACGCCCTTCAGGAGCGACGGTTCGCCAGCAGCTTGGATCTGCCGGAGCGCAAGGGCGCGATCGTCACCGACGTTCCCTCCCGCCGGTTGGACCGGAAACCCAAGCTCAAGGCGTTCGTGCCGATCCAGTACGGCTGCGACAAGTTCTGCACCTTCTGCATCGTGCCAACCACCCGGGGACGCGAGCGCAGCCGCCCGACGCGGGACATCCTCGAGGAGATCCGCCGCCTCGCGGCGAACGGCACCAGGGAGGTCACCCTTTTGGGACAGACCGTCAACAGCTACGGCAAGAACCTCCAGGAGGGCCGCGTGCCGTTCAGCGAGCTCCTTTGGAGGATCGCCGAGATCGACGGCATCCAGAGGATCCGCTTCACCAGCCCCTACCCGACCGACTTTCGCCAGGACCTGATCGACGCGATCCGCGACTGCCCCAAGGTGATGGAGCACGTGCACCTGCCTCTGCAGTCTGGAGACGACGAGGTGCTCCGATCAATGCGCCGCCTGTACACCGTGGACCGGTTCCGGGAGATCGTCGGCAGGCTGCGCGAGGCCGTGCCGGGCATCGGCATCACCACCGATCTGATCGTCGGCTTCCCTGGCGAGACTGAGGAGCAGTTCCGGAACACGCTGCGGGCCGTCGAGGAGTTCCAGTTCGACGGCGCCTTCATGTTCGTTTACAGCCCGCGGCCGGGGACGAAGGCCGCCGACCTTCCCCAGGTGCCGATCCAGGAGCGGCGGCGGCGCATCCGCGAGCTGGTCGCGCTCCAGAACGCCATCAGCGTGCGGAAGAACCAGTCGGCGGTGGGAACGGCGTTCGAGGTTCTGGTCGAGGGTCCTTCGCCCAAGAACCCCGATAGGCTCCAGGGATTCTCGCGTGAGAACAAGATGGTGCACTTCGTCGGACCCGAGAGCCTGGTGGGCCAGACGGTTCTCGTCCGGGCGACCTCCGGCCACCTGTGGGGAGTGGCGGGGGACCTCGTTCCCTCGCACTAGATTCGGGTACCGTGCGCACGATGAGACGCGCGCTTGGCATCCTCGCAGCCTCCACGCTCGCCGCCGGAGCGTTCGGGCAGGGCATTTCGCTGAAGGCGGGCTACTTCTCCGGGGAATCGTTCACGGGATTCGGCGGCTCGTCGGTGCGGCTGGAGGGCTTGGAGCTCGGGGCCGACCTGACCCTTCTAAAGCTGCCGCTCGTGCCCGTCGAGCTCCGCCTGAGCCCGAGCGTGGTGTTCGGGGGTGGCCTCCGGCACGGTTCGGACGACGACGGCACGATCTACCGGCTGATGGCCACGGCCCGGGTGAGCAAGCCGGGCGGCACCGGCTACCTGGCGGGCGGCCTGGGGTTCGCACGCATCGAGCCGAGAGGCGGAGCTCCGTTCGAATCCAAGGACGGGTTCGTGGGACAGATCGCGCTCGGTTCCGCCGCGGCGAACGTCGCCCCGCTCGTCCCGCAGCCGTTCTTCGAGGTGGCTTACTCCTTCGGCGACGCCGAGTTCCGCGGGCTCACCCTCTCCGTCGGCGTCCGGCTCTGAGATGCCTCTCGCAGGCAACGACGGGTCTGGCGGGGAA
>DPBN01000273.1 GCA_003516955.1 Armatimonadota bacterium
GGGCTGGCCACCCCCGCCGATGCAGCCGCCCGGGCAGGCCATCACTTCGATCATGTGGTAGGCCGGCTCGTCCCCGTTCTCCTTGGCGGCGCGGACGCGATCGAGGACGTCTTCCACGTGTCCCATGCCGTGCGCCACCGCGACCCTGACCTCTCGGCCGAGGATCGTGAGCTTGCCCTCCTTGACCCCCTCCAAGCCGCGCGCGGGTTGGAACTCCAGGGCGTCGAACTCCTCGCCGGTCAGCAGCTTGTGCGCGGTGCGGAGCGCCGCCTCTAGAACTCCGCCGGAGGTTCCGAAGATCGTGCCCGCTCCGGTGTACAACCCGAGCATCGGGTCGCACTCGCCCTCGGGCAGAGAGCTGAAGTCGATTCCGGCCTGCTTGATCATCCGGGCCAGCTCGCGCGTGGTCAGCGACAGGTCCACGTCCTGGTAGCCCGAGGCGAACATGTCGTCGCTGCGCTGGATCTCGTACTTCTTCGCGGTGCAGGGCATGATCGAGACGACCCGCACCTTCGCGGGATCCAGGCCCTTGCGCTCGCAGTAGTAGGTCTTCGTGAGAACCCCGACGATCTCATGGGGCGACTTGGTCGTGGAGAAGTGGTCGATCATGTCGCTGTGGTACTTCTCCATGAAGTCCACCCAGGCGGGGCAGCAGCTCGTGATCAGAGGCAGCTCGCCCTGGTTGTCCTGGAACCGCTTGACGAACTCCGTGCCCTCCTCCATGATGGTCACGTCGGCGCCGAAGTTGGTGTCGAAGACCGTGTCGAACCCCATGTATCGGAGGGCGGCGTAGAGCTTGCCCGTCAAGTTCGTGCCGGGCGCATAGCCGAACGCCTCTCCGATCGCCACCCGAACTGCCGGTGCGATCTGGACCACGCAATGCAGCTCGGGATCACGCAGCAGCTCCCAGGCCCTCTCGGTCTCGTCGTACTCGAAGATCGCGCCCGTCGGGCAGTGGGCGGAGCACTGGCCGCAGGAGATGCACGGGGAGTCCGCCAGGAGGATGTCGCCGGCCGGCGCCATGCGGGTGTCGATGCCGCGCTCCAGGAAGGACAAAGCCCACACGTTCTGCAGCTCCTGACAGACCGTCAGGCAGCGGCCGCAGGTGATGCACTTCCGCGGTTCTAGGACGATGGTCCGCGTGGATTCGTCCTTCGGGAGGTCCGGAACGATGGATGGGAGCGATTGCTGCCGAATGCCGAAGTCCGAGGCGAGGCGCTGCAGCTCGCAGGTTCCGTTTCGGCCGCAGGTGAGGCACTCGTTCGGGTGCTTGGACAGGATCAGTTCCAGCACCTTCCGGCGAATCTCCACGATCTCCGGATCGTGCGTCTGGATCTCCATCCCCTCCTCGAGCGGGGTGCAGCACGCGCGGGGCATCTGGTTGGTGCCCTTCACGCGCACGATGCAGATGCCGCAGGCCGCCGTGGGGGGAAGATCCGGATGCTTGCAGAGGGTGGGGATCTTCAGGTGCACCTTCTCGGCGGCCTCGAGGATGGTCGTGCCCTCCGGGACGACGACCTCGATCCCGTTCAGCTTCGCTCGCACGGTCCTTGCTGCAGTTCGTGCCATTTCCTCTCCGTCACGCGTTGGCCTTGGCGGGCGCGATCGCTCGCTCGTACTCCTCGGGGAAGTACCGCAGGGTGGACAGCACCGGGTTGGGAGCGGACTTCCCGAGGCCGCACAGCGAGGCGGCCTGCATCGTCTTGCTGATCTGTCGAAGCTGCTCGAGATCCTCGGGAGTCCCGCGGCCTTCGGACAGGCGCTCGAGGATCGTCAGCATCTGTCTGCCCCCGATGCGGCAGGGGGCGCACTTGCCGCACGACTCCTCCACGCAGAAGCCCAGATAGAAGCGGGTGATGTCGACGATCGAATCCTGGTCGTCCATCACGATCATCCCGCCCGAGCCCATCATCGACCCCAGAGCGGCGAGGTCCTCGTACGTGACGGGCGTGTCCAAAAGGTTGGCCGGGATGACGCCGCCGGAGGGGCCGCCCGTCTGAACGGCCTTGATCTTTCGCCCCGGCAACGGCCCTCCGCCGATCTCCTCCACGACCGTGCGGAGCGGGGTGCCCATGGGGATTTCCACCAGCCCCGGCCTACGGACCTTGCCGGTGAGTGCGAACACCTTGGTGCCCGGCGACTTCTCCGTGCCGATCGAGCGGAACCAGTCGGCGCCCTTGGAGACGATCGGCGGCAGGTTCGCCAGCGTCTCCACGTTGTTGATGCACGTGGGTCCGCCCCAGAGGCCGCTCACCGAGGGGTAGGGCGGGCGGGGTCTCGGAGTGCCCCGCTTGCCCTCGATGGATGCTATCAGCGCGGTCTCCTCGCCGCACACGAACGCGCCGGCGCCGAGGCGGACCTCCAGGTTGAGGGAGAATTCCGAACCGAGGATGTTCTTGCCGAGAAGCCCCGCGAGCTTCGCGCTCCGGATCGCGGACTCGATGCGCGCCACGGCGAGGGGGTACTCCGCGCGGATGTACAGGAAGCCCTCCGAGGCGCCGATCGCGTAGGCGGCGATCGTCATGCCTTCGATGACGGAGAACGGGTCGCCCTCCAGCACGCTCCGATCCATGTAGGCGCCGGGGTCGCCCTCGTCGCCGTTGCAGACGACGAACTTCTCCGCGCCCTGAGCCTCGCGGGTGAGGCGCCACTTCACTCCGGTCGGGAAGCCGGCGCCCCCGCGGCCTCTCAGGCCGCTGCGCTCCACCTCGGAGATCACCTGGTCCGGGGTCAGCTCGGACAGGCAGCGGCGGAGCGCCTGGTAACCGCCCGAGGCGATGTACTCCTCGAGGCTTTCGGGGTCGATCGCGCCGCAGTTGCGCGTGACGATCTTGTACTGATGGCCGGGTTCCGGCTGCTCGCGATCGTTGCAGGTGGTCAACCGCTCGGCGATCTCCGGCACAGCCAGACGGGAGACCACCCGCTTGAGCTGGACGTGGCTGTCCAGGATGAGGTCCACCCACTCGGCCGAAACGTGGCCGTAGAGCGTCTTGGGTACCCCCTCCACCTGGACCTCGACCAGCGGCTCGGCGTGGCAGGCGCCCAGGCAGCCGGTCCTTCGGACGTCGATCTCCAGCCCGCGCTCCCGGGCGCCGTCCTCCAGAGCCCGATACACGGCATCGGCTCCGGCGGCGAGCCCGCAGCTGCCCATGCCGACGGCGATCCAATCTCGGCTGGACTCGCGGTGCCGCTGGATGATGCCTTCGAGGTCGTCCTTCTGCAGCTTGGCCATTTCGCTCGGTCTCCTGAGCTCAGTCCTTGCACTGGGCGAGCAGGTGCGGCACGTCCTGGGGCGAGACCTTGCTGTGCACCTCGCCGTTGATCAGCACGACCGGAGCCTGGCCGCAGCAGCCCACGCAGCGCACCGTCGTGAGGCTGAAGCGACCGTCGGGAGTCGTCTGGCCCACCTCGATCCCGAGGAGGCGGCTGAACTCCTGCAGAATCCCGGGAGTGCCCTTGAGGTAGCAGGCGGTACCCATGCACCCGGAGATGACGTATTTGGCGGGCGGCTCCAGCTCGAAGAAGTTGTAGAACGTCAGAACCTCGTAGATCCGGGCCAGAGGCACGTTCATCTGCTTCGAGAGCTCGAGGGCGATCTCGCGGGGCACGTACCCGAGACGCCCCTGGATCTCGTGGAGCACCATGATTAGGGCCCCGCGCTTCTTCTGCCACTTGCGGACCGCCAGAGCCACGTCCGCCGAAAGATCCTTCTCCGCCATGGGCATCCTCGCTCGCTCGAAATCGCGTTCGAACGTTGGGTAGATTACCCACAAGGATAGGCCGAAATGCTCACCCGCGGAAGCCTCCCCGGTTCCGATCCCAGCGCCACACGGCGACGCGGCTTCACCCTGGTGGAGCTGATGGTCGTCCTCGCCATCGTGGGTCTGCTCGCGGCACTGCTGTTCCCGGTCTTCGCGAGGGCGAAGCGCGCCGCACAAGAGCTCGGCAGCCTCTCGAACATGAGGCAGATGGGCTTGGCGCTGGCAATGTACGCGGCCGACCACGAGGGGTGGTTCCCGGCGGTCAAGGAGAACCTCGCCGACCCCCGCATGACCACCTGGGTGGACGAAGTGCAGCCGTACACGAAGGCGCGGCTGCTGCGACGGTCCCCGTTGGACGACTCGCCGGCTTGGGCCGATCTGGCGAACCCCA
>DPBN01000362.1 GCA_003516955.1 Armatimonadota bacterium
GCTGGGAGTTCCAGCTCTACCGCGCGATCGGCATCGACACCGTGATCATCATCCGCGCGGGCTATCAGAACAAGTGCATCTTCCCGGCCCGGTCGCTGCCGGACCTCCTGCCCGTCTACGAGGACCTCGCTCGGGTGTTCCTCGACCTGGCGGAGGAGAACGGCCTGTCCCTCTACTTCGGAACCTACGACTCGGGCTTCCATTGGCACCGCGGCTCCTGGTGGCGCGAGGTGGAGATCAACCGCCGGTTCGTGGACGAGGTCGTGGAGCGGTACGGCGCGCACCCGGCCTTCCGCGGGTGGTACCTGTGCCAAGAGACCAGCCGCAACTCGTCGTCGATCGTGGAGCTGTTCCGGCGCATCGGGGGCCACTGCAAGGCCGCCAAGGATCTCCCGGTGCTCATCTCGCCGTTCCCGGAGGGGGACAAGCAGTTCGGGGCCGGCGCCTTCCGGCTCGAGGACTCCTTGGACCACTGGGACCGCATCTTCGCCGAGACCCGCGACGTGATCGACGTGTGCGCCTTCCAGGACGGCCAGATCCACTACCAGCAGCTGCCGGCGTTCCTCCGCGGCATCGCCGAGCTGGGCGAGCGGCACGGCATCCGCATCTGGTCGAACTTGGAGACGTTCGACCGCGACATGCCCATCAAGTTCCCGCCGGCCGACTGGCGCTACCTCCGCTTCAAGATGGAGGCCGCGGCGACGGTCGCCGAGAAGATCATCACGTTCGAGTTCCCGCACTTCGTTTCGCCGCACTCGTGCTATCCCGCCGCGCGCAACCTGTTCCGGCGGTATTGCGAGTACTGTGGCTTCGACGAGGTACTCGCCCGGCTCTGAGGGAGAATCCATGAGCGTTCTGCTGACCACCGTCGTTCTCGGCTTCCAATGGAACGCCGGACTCACCGCTTCCTTTTCGGGCGTTCCGGTGGTGCGCGGCACGTCCATCCAGGTGTACGAGCCGGGGTGGACCAAGGGCTACTACTCGTCCACCTACGGTGAAAAGAAGGTGGACCGCCTGCCGGACGGCGGCTACGAGCTGCGGTTCGAGACGCCCGACGGCCGCGCGAAGGGAAGCCAGCGCACGGTGGTCACCCCGCTGGGATACCGCACGGACTACGAGCTCCTCTGGACCGGGCCGAAGCCGGCCAACGCCGAGGTTGCCGCGGCGATCCTTTGGGCGCCGGCCTTGGACCGGGGCTCGCTCGAGATCGATGGAAAGCCTGCGCGCTCCCTCCGGCCGAGGGCGTTCCCGGAGACGGCGGGCATCGGCGAGCGATCGTTCGGCGAGGGGCGTCTGTTCCGCTTCGAGTCCCCCATCGGCCGCATCGAGCTGGAGGGCTCGATCGGCGGCTGGGTGGCGTTCGACGCCCGCGGCTACAACCAACCCTTCGCGGAGAACGACGATGTGTTCTGGCTCGGCCACACGGGCCTGCCGCTCGAGCCAGGAAAGCCACTGCGGTTCAGCGTCGAGGTGAGGTTCTGGCCCAAGGAACTGCCGACGGTTCCGGTGGCGACGGTCGGCGCCCGCGGACGCCCCGCTCCCCGCGCCGCCGACGCGGACGGGCCTCTGCCTCTGGTGCCCAAGCCGAAGGAGGTCCGGCTGGAGAGAGGGTTCGTGCCGCTGGGGCCGAGTCCTGCGCTGGACCTTCCGTGGTCGTTGCGCGGCTTCGAGAAGGACTGGCTGGACTTCTACGGCGCGCTGTGGGAGCGCACCGAGGGCGACTCCGCCAAGGTCCGCGTTCGCATCGGCGACCTAGGTTTGCCGCCCGAGGGCTACCGGCTGTCGATCCGGCGGGACGGCGTCGAGGCGGTCGGGCAGGACGCCGAGGGGGCACGCAACGCGCTGTACACGCTCGCGATGCTGGCGCGTCCGGTCGGCGGCCGCCTGCAGGTGCCGGTCGGAACGGTGCGCGATTGGCCCTCGGCGGGCTTCCGAGGCGTGCACCTGTTCGTCGGGCCGGACTCGAAGGTGTTCCAAGAGCGCCTGTTCCGCCGTGTGATCCGCCCCCTGAAGATGAACAGGGTGGTGTTCCAGTGCGAGCGCACCGATTGGTCGGCGTTCCCAGGCATCCGGACGGAACTGACCATGCCGCGGGAGGCCCTGGCCGAGCGGTTCGACTTCGTGCGGGGCCTCGGCATCGAGCCGATCCCTCTGATCCAGAGCCTCGGGCACATGGAGTGGTTCTTCGCCAACGGCCAGAACCTGGACTTGGCGTTCAACCCGGCGTCGCCGTACACGATCGACCCGCGCAAGCCCGGAGCCAAGCGAGCGCTCGAGGCCATCTGGGACGAGGCCATCCGCCTGCTCCAGCCCAAGACGATCCACTTCGGACTGGACGAGATCGACATGATCGGCTTCCCTGACGACCCCGAGCTGGCCACCAGGCTCTGGGAAACGGCCCTCCCGATCCTCTCCGGCATCGCCGAGCGGCACGGCGTGCGGGCCATGCTGTGGGGCGACATGGCGCTGGCGCCCGGCGAGGCGGTGGACGCCGCCAACGGCCACGACGCGGAG
>DPBN01000265.1 GCA_003516955.1 Armatimonadota bacterium
TCACCGAAGTCTGCAACGCGCTCCTGCACCGGATCGACCACCCGGACTGCTCGCTCGACGAGATCATGGCGCACCTTCCAGGGCCAGACTTCCCGACGTACGGGACGATCATGGGCACCAAGGGGATCCGCAGCGCTTACGAGTCGGGGCGCGGGTCGATCGTGATGCAGGCGAAGACGATGATCGAGCCCGGCGAGGCAGGCAAATCGCTCATCGTCATCACGGAGATTCCGTACCAGGTCAACAAGACGACGCTGATCACGAGCATCGCTGAGATCGCCAAGCAGCGGAAGTTCGACGGCATCCTCCGCGTCGACGATTACTCCGACAAGCGCGGCATGCGGATCGAGGTGGAGCTGCGCCGCGACGTGAACCCGAACAAGGCGCTGAATTACCTGCTGAAGCACACGGCGCTCCGCACCACCTTCGGCGCGATCATGCTGACGCTCATCGACGGCGCTCCGCGCGTGGCGCCGCTGTTGACGCTCCTGGATCGGTACATCGCCCATCGGCGCGAGGTGATCGAGCGGAGGACGCGGTTCGAGGTCTACCGCGCGCTGGAGGAGGTGCACCTCAACGAGGGCTACCAGATCGCCCGGAGGTTCTTGGACGAGATCATCCAGCTGATCCGCAATTCGGAGGATCCGGCCCAGGCCCGTGCCGAGATGGTCCGACGGTTCGATATGTCGCCCTTCCAGGCCAACGCCGTTCTGGCCATGCCCCTGCGGCGTCTGACGCGGATCCAGCAGCGCGAGCTGGAGAACGACTACAAGGCGGCCATCCTGCGGGTGCAGAACCTCCTGGACATCCTCAACCGTCCCGAGCGACTGACGCAGGTGATGAAGGAGGAGATCGTCCAGCTGCGGGACAAGTTCGGAGACGAGCGGAGGACCCGGATCGTCGCCCGCGAGGCTGGCGAGTTCACCGAGGAGGACCTGATCCCGGACGAGGAGGCGATCGTCGTCATCAGCCGGGACAACTACATCAAGCGGGTCTCCATCGACGCCTACCGCCAGCAGCGGCGGGGCGGCAAGGGTGTCCGCAACGTCCTGAAGGCGGACGACGAGCCGGCGCACCTGTTCCAGGTGAGCACCCACCACACGATCCTCTTCTTCACGGATCGGGGACGGGTGTTCCGACTCAAGGGCTACGAGATTCCGGAGATGGGCCGGTACGCCAAGGGCACGCCGGTCATCAACTACATCGCCATCGACAGCGAGGAGCGGGTCACGGCGACGATCAGCGTCAAAGACATCCAGGGCGACGGCTACCTCGTGATGGTCACCAAGCGAGGCGAGGCCAAGCGCACCCCGTTGTCGGCGTTCGCCAACATCCGCTCCAACGGCCTGATCGCGTTCGACATCGAGGAGGGCGACGAGCTCCGGTGGGCTCTGAAGACCCGCGGCAAGGACGACATCATCCTCGTGACGCGCAACGGGCTGTCGATCCGCTTCCCGGAGGACCAGCTGACGAGCCGATCAAGGACGGCCGGGGGCGTGAGGGCGATCAGTCTGGAGGGCGACGACGAGGTGGTCGGGGCGGAGGTCGTTCGGCCTGGCGCCTACCTGCTGGTCGTCGGCGAGAACGGCTACGGCAAGCGCACCGAGCTCGATGAGTACCGCCCCCAGGGGCGCGGCGGCAAGGGACTTCTCACGATGAACGTGACCCCCAAGACGGGTCCGATCGTCGGCGCCGAGGTGGTCGAGGACGACGACCGGCTACTGGTGATGACCGTGCTGGGCAAGGGCATCCGCATCAAGGTGAAGGACGTGCGGTTGGTGGGCCGGATCGCTCAGGGAGTCAAGCTGATCGACCTCGCCGCCGGCGACTCCGTCCGTTCCATCGCCCGAATCGTGCAGAGCGCGGACGACGGCGACCTGGAGGCCGACGGCGACGGGGAGGAGCCCGAGTCCGAGGAATAGGCGCTTGTCGGAACAGGACGCTCCCGAGGTTCCGCCCCAGGCGGTGATCATCGCCGGGCCGAACGGTTCCGGCAAGTCCACCTGCTCCGTCGCCCTGCTCACGCAGTTCGTGGAGTTCGTGAACGCGGACCTCATCGCGCAGGAGATCACGGGGCACACGCGCGCCGGGGCCGACATCGGCGCGGGCAGGCTGTTCCTGGAGCAGATCGAGCGGCTGGCCCGCCAGCGACGCGACTTCGCCATCGAGACCACCCTGGCCACCCGGTCGCTGGCGGACCGGATCGTCCAGTGGAGGCGGGACGGCTACCGCGTGCACCTGGTGTTCCTCTGGCTTCCGAGTGCCGACCTGGCAGTCCAACGCGTCGCTTTCCGGGTCCGTTCCGGCGGGCACAGCGTTCCGGAGAGCACGATCCGTCGTCGGTTCACGGCCGGACTGCGGAACCTGTTCCGCATCTACATCCCGATCGTGGACACGTGGAGGGTGTACGATAATTCCCGTGGAGCGGACCCGGTCCTGATCGCCTCGGGCGTCAAGGACGGCCCCGTGAAGATCGCCGAGCCAGACGCATGGCGCGGGCTCCTGCAGGAGTACGGCTCGTGAGCCATTTGGACCGCAAGAAGTTCGCGAACAGGTTCGAGCAGGACGACGAGGTCAGCCGCGCAGTTCGGGAAGCCGTGCACCGCGCCCTGGCCGAGCACAAGCGCAAGAGCAACTCGATCGCGGTCTGGAAGAACGGCAAGGTGGTGATTCTGGAATCGCACGAGATTCCGGTCGAGGATCCCTCCAAGCCAAAAGACCCCTCCGAAAGGCCCTAGGGTCCATTGTTGCAACCGTGTTGCATATACTGGGTATATGCGAGAAAGACGCTGCCCCTTGGGCTTCACGCTGATCGAGTTGCTCGTCGTGATCGCGATCATCGCGATCCTTGCGGCCATTCTGTTCCCGGTGTTCGCACAAGCGAAGCTCGCCGCGCAGAAGGCCAAGGACCTCTCCAACCAGCGCCAGCTGGGCTTGGCGATCGCGATGTACGCGGCCGACAACGACGACTTCACCATGGTTGCAGACCACGAGACGGGCTACGATTGGTTCGAGCCTCTGTTGCCCTGCTTCAAGTCGCCGGACGTGCTGAGGTCGCCTGCGATTCAAGGTCGGGCGGTCCCGGCGGAGAGCGACTATGTGATCAACGGCCTGATCTCGCACGGACTCTCGCTGACGAGCTTCAGCGACCCAGCCTCGCAGATCGCCACGGCTGTCCGTAACCGGAACACGGAGGAGCTCCATTATCACCCTTGGCCGACCGAATCCGACGGCGACTGGGACGACTGGGACTCGTACATCGACGAGGAGGATGGGGAGAACTCCGTCCTGGACCGGGTGGAGATTCGGGCTTTCGACAAGGGCGGCAACTTCTCGTTCGTTGACGGCCACGCCAAGTTCTTCGCTTGGGAGGCCACGTTGAGGGATCGCCTGCCCGGCATGCACAACGTGGACCGCATTTGGATCCACATCCACCACGATCACTAGGTCGCGTCCAGGATTCTCTGCAGGGCCTCGGCGGCCTCGTCCGCTGAGGCCTCGCTTGTAAGCGTGACGTTCGTCGGCTCGTGCCAACCCCACTTCGGCGCCAGTCGGGGGCTGAGGAACGCCAAAGTGGGCACACCCATTGCCGCGGCCAGATGCACGAGACCGGTGTCCCCCGCGACGAAGGCCCTGGAGGACGAGAGCACCCCACGGATGCCATCCAGATCTGTCTTCCCGGCGACGATGGAGGCGCCTGGGCAGAATTGGCGCGCGAAGCTGCGGCAGGACTCCACCTCCGCTGGGCCGCCGACCAGCTCCAGCTCCGAGTCGGCGATGCGGAGGCGCGACAGCGCCTCACCCAGCACGCTCCACGGCGGGCGCTTCCAAGGGTGCCTCGCTCCCGGCTGCACCCGAAGCTTGCCGTCCGGCTCTTCCAAGCGTGGAAGGACGGGACTGGCCGTGCTGCACTCCAGGCCGCAAGCGCGGGCGAGATCCAACAGGCATTCCACCTCAGGGCGGATCGAGGAGTAGGGCACAGCGACCGTGAGAAGGGTGCCACGGGCCTCCGTCCGATGGCCGATGCGCACTGGGACACCGGCCAACCGCACCTGCAACGCCGATCGGAAGCTTCGGTTGGCGAGGAACGCCGAGTGGAACCCTTCCCGAGCCACGAGGCGACGCCATCGCAAGACCGCTGCGAGCCCTGGTTCGGGTGGCGAGAGCCAGCCGCACGAGCGGTCGCGGAAGATCGGACGGAGCGCCTCGCTGGCGCAGATGGAAACCGAGTCGAAAGCCGCCAGCAAACAATCCAAGAGCGGGAGCGACAGCACGGCGTCCCCGATGTACCGCGGCTTCAAGACCAGAAGCGCTCTACCTACCGGCAATCGGCAAGGCCTCCCAGACGGCATCCACCGTGATGGATGCGACCGATTTGCCAGAACCCGGCGTGAGAACGGTCAGATTCGACACGCGCGGGGCCCACAGCCGGTGGATTCCGTGGCGAAAGATACCTAGGATGGGGGTTGGCGTCGCGGCGGCGAGGTGCAGCACCCCGTTGTCGAGCGAGACCACCAGCTGCGCGAGGCGCGCCGCGCCCACCACCTGCGGCAGGCTCAGCCTTCCGCGAAGGTCCTCAACGAGACCCTCGCGCACCCAGCAGTCCTCGTCATCGCCGCCTCTCCAGTAGCGCCGCTGGGCCTGCGGCGGAGCACCCAGAAGCCCGATCCTCCTGCCGTCCCTCCTGAGCCTTTCCAGGAGATCCCGCCACCGATCGCCCGGCCAGAGCTTGTCCTCTCCGGAGGCCGCGGTGGCGACCAGAACCTCGGGCACTTGGATGTCCGGGGGCTCCTCGGGCACCCGATAGGGACCAACCTCGCCCCGCAGGCAGCACGCGCGGCAAAGAATCTCCGAGATGTGGGCCGTGCGCAGCATCGGGTGGCGCGCCGCGAGATCTTCGGCGCACCAGTCCGGGTCCAGCCAGAGCCTCGACGCGGGATCCTCGCCGAACGCCAGGTCTCCCCGCCCCTCGGCGTCCAGGCAGGGTCCGAACACCACCGTCTCCGGTCCGCAGAGCATCGCGGCCACGGATTTCGCCCAAGCGGCGTTCTCAATGTTCACCACCACGTCGAAAGGCCCGTTGCTCGCGGCCTCCGCAGCCACCTCGCGGGGCGCGTGGCCCAAGTGCATGCCCGTCCGGTCGATCAGGGGCGAAGCCGCCTGAAGCTCGCGCGTCCTGGTCCCGCCAAAGTACCATACCTCCCGCGGATTCCATTCGCCGCGCAGGAGCGCGAGCAGAGGGGTCGCCACGACGAAGTTGCCGATCGCATCGTTCGCGACGACCGCCGCCCGGCCACCCGGGCGCACGAACCCGTCCCTGCTTCGAAGCACGGGAGCGATTGTAGCGCATGCGGTACAATTCCCTTGGCGTCTCGCGCAGGCGACCTGCGCGAGACGCCGGCTCAGGATGCGGCCCATCCCTTCGACGTGGAAGGTTGATCGCGGCGAGGCCCTCGCGGCCCGCCGGCACGCTCCCCTTCCCCTCCCCAACGGACGCTCCCGCACGCCCCAGCCCAACCTGCTGCAACCATGAACACAGAATCCCGGAACCCCCGCTCGTACGGGCTCGACAAGATGACGGCCGAGCAGATCGTGCGCCTGATGAACGAGGAGGAGTACGTGGTGATGCAGGTGCTCCAGTCCGTTGAGGCTGACCTCGCGCGTTGCGCCGAGAAGGTTGCGGAGACCTTTCAAAACGGCGGGAGGATCATCTACGTGGGCAGCGGAACCAGCGGCAGGATCGCCGCGATGGACGCGGCCGAGATGCCCCCAACGTTCGGCCTCGAGCCGGGCGTGTTCATCGCGCTGGTCTCCGAGGGGCCCGAAGGCGTCGCCGGCGCGCCCGACAGCGCCGAGGAGGACGAGCACGCCGCCGTCGTGGCGCTGAACCAGCTGCGCGTGGACCGGAACGACATCGTGATCGGGCTGACGGCGAGCGGCCGGACTCCCTTCGCCGTGGCCGCCGTGCGGCACGCCCACCAGAAAGGGGTGTGGACCTGCGGCATCGCGAACAACCGCAACAGCAAGCTCCTGCGTCTCGTGGATCTGCCGATCCTCCTCGACACCGGCCCCGAGGTTCTTACCGGCAGCACGCGCCTCAAGGCGGGCACGGCCTTGAAGCTCGCCCTGAACCGGATCAGCACCGCGGCCATGGTGCTGAGCGGCAAGGTGATCGAGAACCTGATGGTGGACGTCAAGCCGGTAAACCAGAAGCACCGGGAGCGATGCGCCCGCATCGTTCGCGACCTCACGACGGCCACGCTCGACGAGGCGTACGACCTCCTCGAGAAGAACGAGTGGAACGTCCGCAAGGTCTTGGGGATCCTGCGCCCCGAGCTGGTCGCGACGACCCGGTAATTGGAACCGGTTTTTTGCGGCCGAGGCCGCTCGTGGGTCTCCTGGATGGACGCTCCAGCAGGCGGTGCTTCATAATGGTGAGAGGAAACCCAACCGGCCACGGATGGCGCCCCTTGGAGAATCTATGCGCAAAGCATTCACCTTGATCGAGCTCCTGGTGGTTATCGCAATCATTGCGATCTTGGCCGCCATCCTGTTCCCGGTCTTCGCGCAGGCGAAGGTCTCCGCCAAAAAAGCCGCCGCCATCAGCAACCAGAAGCAGATCGGCCTCGCGCTGATCATGTACACCACGGACTACGACGACACCTACCCGCGGAACGACGGGTGCGTGCTGAACTCGTCGCTGAACCCGAAGCTGAACGACGGCGTGCTCCGGTGCGGAGGCACGGCCGGCTTCGCCCATCGCATGAACCACTTCAGTTGGCAGAAGTGGGTGATGCCCTACATCAAGAACGTGGACATCCTGGAGCACCAGCTGCGGCAGAAGGACTCGGTGCAGTGGAACACCAACGGCCAGATCGTCGGTGGGTTCGTTCTGAACTCGGCGGTGACCGGATCGCTGGACACCTACAACCGGGCTCCCACGTTCCCGCGGCAGTTCCGCAACAGCTGGCTGGGCGGAACGACGACCGCCACGCCGCCTTCGACGATGGTGCTTCTCGAGTTCCCCGCCTCCGGCGTGCCGATTCTGCCTGGCGGTTCCGTCGATAGCCAGGGCGTCGGCGTCACCGTCACCGTGTATCCCCCGGCGATCCGCGAGTTCTGGCGGTACAAGCTGATGAAGGGCACGGTCACCGACTGCGTGAACGGCACGTCGGGCACCGAGCCGGATCCCTCGAAGATCGCGGCCGGCGGCATCATCGCGGGCCTGGCGGACGGTAGCGCGCGCTTCATCAGCGCCGGCCAGTTCCTGGCGCAGACCCCGCCGAAGATCGAGTACCTGGGTGTGACCGGCGGCCCGAGCGCGGGTTGGACCTACCAGGACGACTGCCGCTACATCACCGCCGGCAACCTCGGATTCGTTCAGCCGGACACGTCGATCAACTATCCGCTGTGGGGTCTCGGCCAGTGATCCGAACGCTCTCCATGCTGGCTGTGGCTGCGATCCTCTTGGGTTGCAGCGCCGGCTCCGGGGTCACCGAGTCGGACGCCCAGAAGGTCAAGGAGGAGTTCTCCACCGAGAACTACGAGAAGGCCATGAAGGAGTCCGGGCGGGCTGAGGAGCTGGAGGCCCAGAAGCAGCGCGAGGCCCAGTACCTGCAAGGCGCGGGCCAGCAGGACGCCGAGCAGCGCTGAGGCGGTCGGTCCCAAGCGAAGAACCGGCCCAACCCCTTCCGAGGGTTGGGCCGGTTTCTCTTTCTCCGGTCCGGGCTCAGCGGGACTGTGGGCTGGGCAGGATCACGTCCCCCACGCCGAAGGACCTGCGGATGTCCTGGAGGCAAACCTTGGCGCGGTGGCCGACGAACGACTCCCCCTCGATGAGTTCGATGAAGTATCCGCCGTCGGTCCAGCCGATCACCCGATTGCTGTTCTCCAGCACGGACCGCCGCACGTTGCACTCCAAGACTTGGGCGCGCCGGAAGCCCATGTGCCGCCTTTCCAGCTCCTCGATGGTGGACGAGCGGATCTCGTACTCCTCGTACTCCATGTCGAAGTTGGCGCGGATGTAGATGCCCCGGCGCATCTCGTGCTCGAGCATCTCCACGTTCTCGCCGTCGAGGCCGATGAAGGCCTCCACGACCGAGGGATGGCACTCGATGTAGAAGGCGTTCCCCGGCTCGCCGATCTTGCGCCACATGTCGCGCTCGATCCAAAGCGACACCGTCTCCTTGCTGGGGATGCGGCCGCGGCCGACGCACATCGGACAAACCTCGGTGATCGCCTCGGTGACGGACTCGCCGGTCCTCTTCCGCGTGATCTCGACCAAGCCGAGGGACGAGATGCGTCCCACGCGAGTTCGCGAGTGGTCGCGTCCGAGCCGCTCCGTGAAGTGCGCGAGCACCTTCTTCCGGTCTTCGGCCGACTCCATGTCGATGAAGTCGATCACGATGATGCCACCCATGTCGCGGAGCCGCAGCTGCCGGCAGACCTCCTCGGCCGCCTCCAGGTTGGTCTTGAGGATGGTGTCGTTCAGCGACGTGGTTCCGACCTGCTTGCCCGTGTTGATGTCGATGGCCGTGAGCGCCTCCATCTCGTCGATCACGAGGTACCCGCCGCTCTTCAGCCAGACCTTGTGCTGCAGCAGTCTCTCCAGGTCCTGCTCCACGTTGTAGGCGTCGAAGAGCGGAACCTCACGGTCGTAGAGCTGGATCTTGTCCCTGAGGTTCGGAGCCACCACGCTCGCGACGAGGTGGACCTTCTCGTACTCGTCCGGATCGTCGATCACCATCCGGTCGATCTCGTCGTCGAACATGTCCCGAACAGTTCGGTAGAGGAGCGTCTGGTCGCGGTGCACGCACGCGGGAGCCCGCTGCCTCTTGGCTGCGGCGAGCACCTGAGTCCACACCTGCTGCAGATAGGCCACGTCGGCCTTCAGCTCGGCCTCGGTCCTTCCCTCGCACTCGGTCCTCAGGATGATGCCGAAGCCGGGAGGCACGATCTTCTCGCCGACCTTGCGCAGGCGTTCCCTCTCGGACCGGTCCTCGATCTTGCGGCTCACGCCAACCTGCTGGCTTTCGGGCATCAGGACGACGTAGCGTCCGGGCAGGCTGATGCGCGTGGAGACGCGCACGCCCTTGGTGCCCCGCGGGCCCTTGGTCACCTGCACCATGAGCTCCTGGCCGGGCTTGATCAGCTCCTTGATCTTCCTGCGGCGGAGCTCGCTCCGCTTGAGGCTCGCCGGGCTGTTGTCCGTGGGATCCTCCGGCAGGATGTCGGCGACGTAGAGGAACGCGTTGCGCTCCAGACCGATGTCGACGAACGCGGCATCCATGCCGGGCAGGACGTTCTGAACGATGCCCTTGAAGATGCTGCCGACGACCCGCTCCTCCCGCTCCACGCGGTACTCCATCAGCTCGCCGCCCTCCAGAACGGCGATGCGGGTCTCGCGGTTGCTGCAGTTGACGAGGATTTCCACGCCGGAACCCCTGGACGGATGGAGGGATTTGGAGGCTCCGGAGGGCTTGGGTTTGGTGCGGCTTCTAGCCATGACGCTGTGCTGCGGGCTGGCGCGAGACTCCCGGACCCGGCGGTCGGAGGGGTCTGGGAGAGCGGCTC
>DPBN01000008.1 GCA_003516955.1 Armatimonadota bacterium
ACCGTTCCGAGAAGGGCCGCCGCACGGCGCTGAACCTCGGGGGCGTGTCGGCGGACGAGGTGCGCAGGGGCCTGGCCGTCGGGTCACCGGGGGTGCTGTTCGCCACGAGGTGCCTGGACGCGCGCGTTCGCTGGAAGGCCGGGGCCGAGAGGATCCGCCACGGGATGCGCGTCCGGGTGGCGATCGGCTCGGCCGATGCGCTCGGCAGGATGTTCCTGAACGACCACGACGCGGACCTGATCCAGCTGCGCTTGGACGAGCCTGTGGCGTGCGCCCTGGGCCAGCCGCTCATCGTCCGGCGCCACAGCCCGTCCGATCTGCTCGCCGGGGGCCGGGTGACCGTTCCCCTGGCCAAACCGAGGCGCAAGTCGGAGAAGCCCGCTTCGTCCGGCCTCGAGGGCCTCGGGCTGGAGCAGGCGCTGGTCGGGGCCGTCCGGTCCGCCGAAAGCGGGCAGCCGGCCGAAGAGGCCTGCCGGATGCTCGGCCGAACCCAGCGCGACCTCGCGCCGGTCTTCGAGAGGCTGCGCAAGGGTGGCCGCCTGCTCGGCTTCGCCGACCTCTGGTTCACGCCCGAGACGTTCGAGGCCGCGTCCGAGAGGTTCCTCGCGACGTTGCGGCGGCTCCACCAGGAGAGGCCCGGCGCCCCGGCGCACCCCAGGGAGCGCGTCGCGCAGCTCGCCGGCCTGCCCTGGGCGGGAAGGCCTCTGGACCGCATCCTGGCGCACCTGGCCGAGCAGGGCCGGGTGGCGGTGGAGGGAACCTCGGTGCGCGACCCCTCCTTCCAGATCCCGCTGTCGGCCCGCCAGCGGCAGTTCCTCTACCGCATCAAGGCGGCGCTGGACGAGGAGGGCGTCAACGTGCCCTCGACGCTCGACCTCGCTCGCAAACTGGCGGTACCGCCGCAGGCGGTGGAGGAGATGCTCCGCATCGGCGTCGACCGCCGCGAGGTGGTGCGCATCGGGGACGGCCTGCACTACACGCCGGAGGGTCTCTCCAGGATCCAGCGGGCGGTTCGCGAGGCGTTCGGAACGCGACCGTTCTCGGCGGGCGAGTTCCGCGACGCGCTGGGCACCAGCCGCAAGTACGCCATTCCGCTTCTGGAGCACTTCGATTCGGTGCGCTTCACGGTCCGCAGGGGCGACCAACGGGTCGTGGCGCGGGCGGGCGAGTAGAATCCGCGCATGCCCGAGCCGCTCGTGGTGATCAGCACGGTGGACGCGGCGGTGCGCTCGATCTCACAGATCGTGAAGCTGCTGCGGGAGGCCAAGCCCGGCGCCGGCAAGCGCGCGCTGGAGGAGATGCGCGAGGAGATGGCGTCCGGGTTCGAGGCCCTGCAGGCCTCGCTGGAGGAGGCCCGCTCCCAGCTGCAGGCCGTCGCCGAGAGGCAGGCCGCGCTCGAGGCCCGCGTGGCGACCCTCGAGGAGGCGGAGTCGCGCCGCCGCGGATCGTTCTGGGCACGCCTCCTGCGCCGGTTTCAAAAAGTCCAAGAAAACCGCTGAATCCTTTCCGGGGCGCCGCTCCTCCTAGGGATTAGGACCCAGATCGAACGATCCAAGGTCCGGTTCGCACAGAGGAGTACACACCGTGAATCTCAACGAAATCACCCCCGACAAGGTTGTGGACGCGCGCTCGATGGGTTGCCCCGGCCCGCTGCTGGAGGCCAAGAAGGCGATCGGCTCCGTCTCGGTCGGCCAGATCCTCGAGATCCAGTCCGGCGACCCCGGCAGCCGCGAGGACATCCCCGCCTGGTGCAAGAAGACCGGCCACGAGTACCTCGGCTTCGTGGAGCACGACGGCTACGACAGCCTGTTCGTCAAGCGCACGAAGTGACGGCCCACCGGGTCTGACCGCCAACGGAGGCCGAACCATGAAGGACCCCGATCAGTACAAGATCCTGATCCTGACCACCAACATCAGCTCCTATCCCGGCGCGAACACGGTCGGTCAGGCCCGGCTCCAGTATTCGCCCGGAACCTCCATCCTGCGCGTTCCCGATCCCGTGATGTTCCCCGAGGATTTCTATCTGAACGCCTTCCGCAAGGGCGTCGACGGGATCATCGTGATGAGCAGCGGCTCGGACTGCCCGTACGAGGGCGCCTACCGCCGCCTCTCCGCGCGCATCCAGCGCGTGTACAAGCGCATGAAGGAGGAGGGCATCGACCCGTCCCGCCTCAAGCTCACCACCATCTGCACGGTCTGCAAGGCCGCCTTCCTCAAGGAGATCGCGGAGATGCAGCAGAACCTGCAGAAGCTCGAGGAGGCCGCCGCCAAGGCGTAGGAGAACCGCCATGATCGCCAACCATCCCGTGGAAAGGGCCGACGCGCTGGTCGTCGGAGCCGGCATCGCCGGTCTCCAGGCCGCGCTGGACCTCGCCGACCAAGGCTTCCAGGTCGTGATCGTCGAGCGACAGCCCAGCATCGGCGGCCACATGATCAACCTCAGCAAGGTCTTCCCGACGCTGGACTGCGCGAGCTGCATCACCACGCCCCGCATGGCCAGCACGGCCCACCATCCCAACATCCAGGTCTTCACCTACTCCGAGGTGGATTCCATCCGCCCCGTGGGAGACCGGTTCCAGGCCACCATCACCCGCAAGCCGCGCTACATCGACGAGGACAAGTGCATCGGGTGCAAGCGCTGCGAGGAGGCCTGCACGCTCTATCTGCCGGACGAGTACGACCACTCGCTCGGCGCCAAGAAGGCCGTGTCCATCCCCTTCACCAACGCCATCCCGCAGTACCCCGTGCTCGACATGGACGAGTGCTTCCTCTGCGGCGGATGCGCCCGGGCCTGCCCGACCGACGCCATCGACTACATGCAGAAGCCGGAGACCTTCCAGCTCGAGGTCGGCGCGGTCATCCTGGCCACCGGCTACGACATGACGCCGATGGACGCCAAGAGCCAGTACGGCGGCGGCAAGCTCCCCAACGTGATCTCCCCGTGGCAGGCCGAGAGGCTCCTCGCGCCGCACGGCCCCTACGGCGGAGTGCTCCGGCCGTCGGACGGCAAAATCCCGGACAGCATCGCGTTCGTGCAGTGCGCGGGCTCCCGCGACGCCAGCCTCGGCGTGCCCTACTGCTCCCGCGTGTGCTGCATGTACGCCATCAAGCAGGCGATGCTGCTCTCCGGCTCCCTGCCGATCGCGGACATCACCATCTACTACATGGACATCCGGGCGTTCGGCAAGGGCTACGAGCAGTTCTATCAGAGCGCCAAGGCCATGGGCATCGAGTTCGTCAAGGCCAAGGTCGGCCGCATCCGCGAGGACGAGGAGCACAATCCGATTCTCCGCATCGAGCGGCAGGAGGGCGACAGCGCGCCGGAGGAGGTCCGCCACGACCTGGTGATCCTCTCGCTGGGCATGGTGCCCGCCTGGATTCCCGACCGCGACGGCATCGTGCCGCTCCAGACCGGCTCCGACCGCTTCCTCCTCAGCCCCAAGCCCAGGATCTCCCCGACCCTGACCACGCTGCCCGGCGTGTTCGCCTGCGGCGCGGCCACCGGGCCGAAGGACATCGTCGACACCATCGTCGAGGCCGGAGCCGCCGCCATGCAGGCCGCGGCCCACCTCCAGCGCACCCTCGCAGGAGCCGCGAAATGAGCGAAATCCCGAACGAGAACCCCGTCCACGGAACCCCCGACAAGGAGGAGGTGCGCGTCGGCGTGTACGTCTGCCACTGCGGCGGAAACATCTCGGACGTCGTCGACGTGCAGAAGGTGGCCGAGGAGGTCGGAAAGCACCCGGACGTGAAGGTCAGCAAGCACTACATGTTCATGTGCTCCGACCCCGGCCAGCAGCTGATCATGGAGGACATCCGGCGCAACGGCATCAACCGCGTCGTGGTGTCGGCCTGCTCGCCGTTCCTCCACGAGACCACCTTCCGCAAGGCCCTCCAGCGCGCGGGCCTGAACCCCTACCTGTACGAGCACGTCAACGTGCGCGAGCAGGTCAGCTGGGTGCACAAGGGCAAGCCGGAGTCCGCCACCGAGAAGACGATCCGCCTCACGCTGGCCGGCGTGGAGAAGGTCGCCCGCCAGGATCCCTTGGAGGCGATCCGGGTGGAGGCCGAGCAGCACGTGGTGGTGATCGGCGCAGGCATCGCCGGCATGCGCGCCGCCGTCTCCGCCGCCCGGAGGGGCCTCCGCGTCACGCTGATCGAGAAGTCCGACCGAACGGGCGGAAGGCTCAACGAGCTCTCCACGCTCTACCCCGACAACGAGTCGGCCCAGACCGTCGTGGACGAGCTGACCGCCATGGTGCAGTCGGACCAGAGCATCGACCTGTGCCTGAACAGCCGCCTGACGATGATCGACGGCTACGTCGGCAACTTCACGGTCGGGTTCGAGATGCACAGCCCCGAGGGGCCGGTGACCCGGCAGATCCGCGCGGGAGCCATCATCCTCGCCACCGGCTACCGGCATTACGAGCCGTTCGAAGGCGAGCTGGGATACCGCCAG
>DPBN01000115.1 GCA_003516955.1 Armatimonadota bacterium
CGCCGTGGGCGACGGTTCAACTAGGGTTGTGCTCTCGGGCCGAATCCGGGTATCCCGGCGGTGTGGACTCCAACGCTCGCAGCGCTAGAACGATGGCCGACGTGCGCCAGGGCATGGTCGCCCGGGTGGCGTCGGTCGACGAGGCCGCGCCCGAGTCCCGTCGCTTCCAAGAAATGGGTCTGACGCCTGGGACACTCTTCCGGGTGCTCAAAGTGGCTCCCCTGGGCGACCCGATCGAGATCGAGCTGCGCGGGTTCCGGCTGGTTCTCCGCAAAGGCGAGGCGAGGTTCATCCGCATCGAACCGATGGAGGCGCCGCGTGTTTGAAGGTGGGCCGGTTCCTGTGCGAACGCTTCACGTCGCGCTGGTCGGCAATCCGAACGCCGGCAAGACCTCGGTGTTCAACGCCCTGACCGGCGCCAGGCAGAAAGTCGGCAACTATCCGGGCGTGACGGTCGAGCGCTGTTGGGGCGAGCTGGAGGTGGACGGCCGACGGATCCGACTCGTGGACGTCCCGGGACTGTACAGCATGAACCCGGAGTCCGAGGACGAGGAGGTCGCGGTCCGCGCGATCCGCGGCGAGGTGCGCGGAGAGCCGGAGCCCGACGTTCTCGTGTTCGTCATGGACGGCTCCAACCTCGAGCGAAACCTCTACCTGTTTTCGGAGATCGTTCATCTGGGCAAGCCGATGGTGGTCGCCCTGACGATGACCGACCTCGTGAGGAAGGAGGGCCACCGCCTGAGCGTGCAGCGATTGAGCCGCGAGCTCGGGGTGCCGGTCGTGCCGGTGGTGGCGCACAAGAGGGTCGGCATCCGCCGACTGGTGCGCGCGATTCTGGATGCGCAGGGAGGCGGCTTCCCGATCCCGAAGGAGGAGTGGACCTCGATCGCCGCCCGCTACGACTGGGCGCACCGCGTGGCCAAGCAGGCGTTGGGCGAGACGCACCACGGCCTGAGACGGAAGACCACCGATCGCCTCGACCGGTGGCTCACGCACCGGGCGGTGGGGCTGCTGGTGTTCTTCGCGATCTTCTACTGCGTGTTCCAGGCGATCTACACGCTCTCCCAGCCGCTGATGGACCTGATCGGCGGGGCGTTCGACTCGCTGTCCGCCTGGGTCGGTGGCCTCCTCGAGCCGGTGCCCGTCCTGCGGTCGCTGGTGGTCGACGGGGTCCTGGCGGGCGTGGGAACTGTCCTGACCTTCCTGCCGCAGATCCTCATCCTTTTCTTCTTCATCGGGGTGCTGGAAGGTACGGGCTATCTGGCCCGCGCGGCGTTCATGATGGACCGCCTGCTGAGCTGGTGCGGCCTGAACGGCCGAGCGTTCATCCCCTTGCTGAGCAGCTTCGCGTGCGCCGTGCCCGGCATCATGGCGACCCGCGTGATGCCCGACCGCAAGAGCCGGCTGGCCACGATGCTGATCGCGCCCCTGATGAGTTGCAGCGCCCGGCTGCCGACGTACATGCTGCTGATCGGCGCCGTGGTGGAGCCGCGTTTCGGGCCCGTCTGGGCTGGGGTGACGCTGTTCGCCATGCACCTGGTGGGGTTGGCTTTCGCCGTGCCGATCGGCTGGCTGCTGAACCGCAAGGTGCTGCGCGGCCGGAGCCTCCCGTTCCTGATGGAGCTGCCTCCCTACCAGATGCCGAAGTGGCGCGACGTGGGCCTGGGGATGTACCTGAAGGCACGATCCTTCGTGCGGACGGCGGGGACCATCATCGTCGTGATGTCCGTCGCCGTTTGGGCGCTGCTGTATTTCCCCCGCAGCGGGGAGACGGTTCGTCGGCTGGAGGCGGAGTACGCGTCCTCGGCACGGGCGGCCGCGTCGGTGGACGCTTACGTTCAGCGGGGTTTGATCGAGCAGTCGTACCTCGGCCGGATGGGCGCGGGTCTGGAGTCGGTGTTCGGACTGGCCGGCTTCGACTGGCGGCTTTCCACCGCGCTGTTGGCTTCGTTCCCGGCCAGGGAGGTAGCCGTGTCGACCCTCGGTGTGATCTTCAACCTCGGCGACGGGGTGGACGGCGAGTCGAGGGATCTGCGGGCCGCGCTGGTGGAGGCGAAGAGGCCGGACGGATCGCCGCTGGTGACCCCCTCGGTGGCGGCGGCGTTCATGGTGTTCATGGCGCTGTGTTGCCAGTGCATGGCCACGCTCGCCACGGTGCGCAAGGAGACCGGGTCCTGGCGTTGGCCGGTGTTCCTGTTCTCGTACATGACGCTGTTGGCCTATCTGGCCTCCGTCGCGACCTACCAGGTGCTCTCCCGCGTGCTGGGATGATGGCTGGACCTTCGAGGGCTCACGGGCGCAGGGCTCGGAGTCTTTCCACGGCCCTCGCGAGGGTACGGCCGAGATCGCGGGCGGACTCGGGCGTGTTGCCGGGGCCGAAGCTGATGCGCACCGTTCCGCGGGTCAGCACGTCGGGCACGCCCATCGCGAGGAGCACGGGGCTCGGCTCGGTGGAGCCGGACGAGCAAGCGGGCCCAGCGCTCACGGCATAGCCCTCGGCGTCCAGCTCAATCACCAGGGCCTCTCCCTCCAGGCCGAGGAAGCTGACGCTCAGGATGTGCGGAACGACGGTTTCGCCGCCGTTGACGAAGTGGTCCGGCACGCGTCGAAGTTCCTCCAGGACGATGGCCCTCAGCTCCGCCGCCCTCTCCCACGCTCCGCTCCTCTCCTGCGTGGCGATGCGGCAGGCCTCGGCGAATCCGACGATGCCGGCGACGTTCAGAGTGCCTCCCCGCTGGCCCGACTCCTGCCCACCGCCCAGAATCAGCGGCTTCTCGAGGGGGTAGCGGGAGAAGAGCGCGCCGACCCCGTTGGGCCCGCCGATCTTGTGCGCGGAGAAGGCGGCCCAGTCGGCGTCGGCGGCAGGCTCGTCCAGCTTGCCGAGAGCCTGGGTGGCGTCGACGAACAGCCGGAAGGGCGTCGGAGCGACGTCCCGAGGGCGGAAGATCGTTCCGGTCTCGTTGCTCACGGAGAGGTGCGCGACCAGGCCGTCGCACGGG
>DPBN01000266.1 GCA_003516955.1 Armatimonadota bacterium
GCGTTCCCTGAGGCGTTCAGTCCTCGTGGTGCACGCGGACCGGGAGGCCCTGGTTGCGGCCGGATTCCCAGGCCGCCTCGGTCAGCTCGATCACCCTGAGGCCGCACTCCAGCGGCGCGGCGACCTCCGCCCGGCCGAGGATCGCGTCGACGAAGTTCCGATCCGGGTCGCTTCCGCCCGCGATCCGCTGGAACTCCGACTTCGTCCCGTCTGCCTCCACGACGCACAGGTGGCCGTTCCGAACCAGGAACATCCCCTTCTCGCACCACACGGTGATCTCCTCGTGCCAGCAAGGCGCGTCCCCGACGATCGCCACCGAGGCCATCGCGCCTCCCGCGAAACGGATGCTGAGGCTCGAGTTGATGTCGACCGGCGTGCCGAGGTTGTCGATGACGGCGCTCACGCTTGCGGGGCGCAACCCGGTGACCCACAGAAGAATGTCGATCAGGTGGCTTCCGGAGTCGTTCAGCTGGCCGCCTCCGGACAGCTGAGGGTCCTGCCTCCAGGTTCCCTTCGTCAGGCGCTTCCACTCCTGGCATTGCAGCGCGGCCACGTAGGTGACGGCCCCCCACTTGCCCGAGGCGATCTCCTGCCTCAGCCGGATGAACTCGGGCTGCGTGTGCCTCTGATAGCCGATCGCGCCCACCTTGCCTGGCGCCTTCCGATGCGCGTCCAGCACGCGGTGCGCGTCCTCCACGCTGGTGACCATCGGCTTCTCCACAAGGACGTGAAGCCCCCTGCCGAATGCGTCGATGACCTGGTCCACGTGCTGGGTGTGGGGCGTGCCGATCACCACCGCGTCCAGCTCCGCCTGGGCGAGCATCGCGTGGAAATCGGAGAAGGCCGGAACCTTCGCCAGGGCCGGGAACATCGCCTGAGTTCGCTGAATCTGCGCCGGGTTCGGGTCCGCCAACGCGACGACGCGGGCATCCGAGACCTTGCACAGGTTGGAGATGTGCCAGCGGGCGTGCCCCCCGCAACCGATCATGCCAATACGAACAGGGTTCATCCGCTATCCTCCCACCGTTGGGTTGCCGACGAGACTACCCACGGCGGAAGGCTACGGCGCAAGGTTTCGCGATCAGAAAGCTGGCTTGCCGCCCTCGTTGCCGCCCAACCGCTTCTCCAGCTCTTCGAGCTGCTGGTCCACTTCGCTGGCCGGCACCTCCTGCGGCTTCGGCAGCTCGGTCGGCTGGGCGCCCGGGCCGACCGGCTGGACGGTCTGGACCTCCGCCTCCTGCGCGGCGGGCTGCCGCAGGCCGAGCCGCTCCTCCAGCTTCTGCAGCTCCTCCTCGGCCTGGTAGTCCATGGCCTGATCTTCCATGGCCATGACCTTGCCCTGAAGGCTGGTGGCGTGCATCTCCTGCCGCGCCGCAGCCTCGCTCTGGGCCTCGCGGATGCGCTCCTGGGCCGCCTCGAAGCTGCCGAAGCTCGATTCGAAGGTGAGCCCGTCCAGCGCCTTGGCGATGCTGTTCTGGATCTGAGCCTGCTTCCACTGGGCCTTCATCGCGAGCGCCTCGGCGGTCTTCTTGCGAACCTCCTCTTCCTGGCGCTTGATGGCGACCTTGACGGCCTCGACGGTCTGCACCGCCTGCTGGTAGCTCTGCTCCAGCGACGCGATGACGGCATCGTTGTTCGCCTTCTCGCGGATGAAGGTGCGCGCCAAATCGCGGTTGCCCTGCCTGAGGGCCATGGCCGCCTTGGCCTCCAGGTCCGCGCTCCGCTTCCTGGCGTCCTCCAGCATGATCTGAAGGCGGTTCTTCTGAGTGATCGCCTGCACCGCCTTCTCGCGGTTCGCGGCGAGGTTCTCCTGCATCTCGCGGCGTGCCTGGTCCAGCATGATGTCCGGGTCCTCGAGGCGATCCATGCCGCGGTTGAACAGGGCCTTGAGCCATCGGAAGAAGCGTTTCATCGGTTTCGGCGGTCCCTCCTGATCGGGTTGCGCGCAGTATACACGTCCGGCACGGGCCATCGTCCTTGGACCGCTCGGGGCCGTAGGTATACTGCCGCCCGCGGGAGGGGGAACCCTCCGTCGCGCCACAAGGAGTCACCGAACGCCATGCCAGCAGAGGGCACCGTCATCCAAGTTCTCGGACCCGTCGTCGACTGCCGCTTCTCCGCCGACAGCCTTCCGTCGATCTACAACGCGATCAAGATCGACGACCCGGATCGGGGCATCAATCTGGTCTGCGAAGTGGCCCAGCACCTGGGCGACGACGTCGTCCGGACGGTGGCCCTCAGCACCACCGACGGTCTGGTCCGAGGGATGAAGGCGGTCGACACCGGCGGGCCGATCACCGTCCCGGTCGGCGAAGAGACGCTCGGCCGTGTCTTCAACCTGCTGGGCGAGCCGATCGACAACGCCGGCCCGGTGAACGCCAAGGAGCGGCATCCGATCCATCGCCAGCCGCCGACCTTCACCGAGCAGAGCACCAAGGTGGAGATCCTTCAGACGGGCCTCAAGGTCATCGATCTGCTCGTTCCGTTCAACAAGGGCGGCAAGATCGGCCTGTTCGGCGGCGCCGGCCTCGGCAAGACGGTTCTGATCCAAGAGCTCATCCGCAACATCGCGGTCGAGGCCTCGGGCGTGTCGGTGTTCGCCGGAGTCGGGGAGCGCACCCGAGAGGGCAACGACCTCTGGCTGGAGATGAAGGAGGCCAAGTTCAAGGACGTCGACGGCACCGAGAAGCGCGTCATCGACAAGACCGCCATGGTGTTCGGCCAGATGAACGAGCCG
>DPBN01000003.1 GCA_003516955.1 Armatimonadota bacterium
GATGCCGTACTCGTTCCAAGGGGGCGGGATGTAGTTCAGCCAGTACTCGCCGAGCGCGGCGGCGTCGATCCCCTTGGGTCCCCGCTCCTCCAGAGCCTTCAGCCATACCAGCTGGAGGTCCAGGTCGTCGTTGGGGAGCGGTTCGCCCGGCTCGGTGGCGAAGCCTCGGACATCCAGCAGGTCGGTTCGTCCCTCGTACGGCCCCCCCAGGGTGCCGCCGATGCTCTTGCCGGTCCAGCAACCGAGCACTCGGTCGAGGTACTCCGCGCGGTGGATCTTGGCGGCGGACATGGCGGTTCCCCTTTCGCCACGAGGGGGCCGCGCTCCTGTCTCCGGGGCCGCCAGATTCCGCAAAGATACGGGGTGCCCGCGATGCGGGAGACGGAATAGGGTCTTCGGAGCGCAGCGGCGGTTCTCCATCAGCCGCCCGAACCGCCCTGCGCATCCGCATCTCCTCACCGGCCCGCCGCCCGCCCGCGCATCCTCTCCAGGACCTCGGTGTTCCGGCGCACCGCGTCCGCAAGCTCGCGCAGCGCGGGGGCGAACGTCGCCTGAGACTCCTCCTGCCTGCGGACCATCTCCTCCAGAAAGCCCACGAAGCGGTCCGCCACCTGCCGCTGCTGCACCAGGCTGAAGCGCACCAGGGCGAACGAGGAGGCGACGAACGTGGCCAGAACGGCCAACAGCTGAGACCAATCCACAAGAACCTCCCGAGGGGAAGAGAGGGCCCCGCGAGGGGGCCCGGAAGCCGTCACAGAATCGAGCCGAAGGCGGTCTGCCAAAGCCCGTAGCCGACCGCGTAGCGGGCCCGCACGCCGTAGTAGTAGCGGTCCCGCATCCAGGCGGCCTCGCTGCCGGACGAGGACTCGAGCGCCGAGAACTCCACCGGCACGTCGCTGCGCTGCTGCAGGATCACCGCCCGGATCGGCCGCTTGGTGTCCAGCAGGAACCAGTAGTCGTCGGCCACCCCGGTGAGGAACGGCGTGGCCACCACCCGCAGCCGACCTTGGAAGGCGTTCAGGTAGTCGGTGGGCGGCACGGTGTCGCTCGCGTTCGGCTTGTACACCACCACGGGGCTCTCCACCAGCTCGAGCGCGGTCCAGTACAGCTTGGGGCCGACCACCAGGGTGTCGGGCACGATGCCGAGCGGGGTGCCGCCGTCGTCCGGCACGCCCATCATGGCGGTGAAGGCATCGGCCAGGCTGGCGGCGCTCAGAGCCTGCGTGCCGCGGTTCGAGTAGGTCCCTCCCGCCACCGGGTGCGAGGCGCTGAACAGGGGCTGCCCGTCGTAGCCCGCCGAGGCGAAGCCTCCGGCCAGGGCCTCCACGACGATCTGGTGCCGGTGCGTGGCCACCCGATGCGCCAGATCGCGCACGCGCAGGCGGATCAGGTCCAGCTGGTCGTCCTCGATCGCCTTGCGGTCCACGGCGATGCTGGACTCGTACACCTTGTCCTCGATGGTGACCGAGTACGACGAGAGGCCGGCGGGCCGCCGCTCGTCCACGAACTCGCGCATGGCGGGCACGGCTCCCAGCCAGGCGTAGCGCTGCACAGGCATCGTGGTTTGCACCACGGTGGCCAGCCGGTCGGCGACGCTGTGGTCCAGCTCGCCACGGTAGGCCTGCTCGAACTCGGCCTTGAGGCCGGGGAGCAGCAGGTCGGGGATGTCCGATCGGGTCAGTGCCATGCGTTCCTCCTCAAACGGTGTGGTTGTCGATCCTCACGCGCACGCCGGGCTCGCCCGTGGCCGTGGTCTCGATGCCGACGATGGTGCCCACCTTGTACGCCGTGTTCAGGCCGGTGGCGGTGTTCTGCACCTCCCAGTCCGACGCCGCGTACGCGTCCTTGCCGATGTCGGCCTGCGCGGGCACGAAGCCGGAGGCCTTGAACACGAAGGTCCCGGCCTTGGTCACGGCCACCGCCCGCTCGCCGAGGTTGCCGTTGGTGTTGTCCACCGTCTCGTTGGCGACGCCGACGAACTTCAGGTTGGAGCCCTGCGGGGTGATCGCCGTCGCCCAGCCGGAGGCGTTCACAGCGACCATTCCGCCCTTGTACACCTTGGTCTGGGCCAGCTTGACGGAAACGACGATGCCGGGGCGCTCGAACGCCTCGTAGGGTTTGTTGAGTGCTGCCATGGGAATCCTCGCGGGTCGTCGCGCCGCTCACCGAGCCCGGCGGCGGGCGATCTCGGAAAGCTCCACGCCCGGGAAGTAGCGGCGATAGAACGCCTCCTCCTCCGGCAGGAGCAGGTTGGAATCGTCGGCGGGCCGCGCCGGAGCCACCTCGGCGAACAGCGCGGAAGGCGGCTGCAGCTCGAGCAGCGCGCGGGCCAGGGCCGCCACCGGCACGGAGTCGCCGTCGAAGGCCACCGCCTGCCCGCAGGCCAGCAGCGCCTCCGCGTAGGGCCTCTGGGCGGGCGTCAGCCGACCCTCGCGCAGGAGGTCTCCGACCAGACGCGCCACCTCCGGCGCAACGGAGAGGCCGGGCCAGCGCGCGTGGAACACGGGGCCGCCGCCAAACAGCCGGGCGTCCGGCACCCGCGGCCTCCGCACCAGAGACACCTCCAGGATGCGCGACAGGTCCGGGCTCAAGGCCACCGACAGCGACGCCGCGCCGGAGCGGCGCACCAGGCGGTCCGCCTCCTCCGTCAGACGCACCGTCCCGAACAGCTCCGGTCCGACCGCCTCGACCGAGCTCAGCTCGCCCAGGTGCAGCGGAGACTCGGCGTGCTCGATCAGCACCGGAACGGGGCCGTCGAACGAGCCGGCGAGGCGCGAG
>DPBN01000307.1 GCA_003516955.1 Armatimonadota bacterium
GCTAGGCTGCGGCTTTCGGCGGCCCGCCGCAGCCCCTCTTCGCAACCCCACCGATCGTTGGTGGCGGCTGCACCAAGCTGCGTTCGAGACTGCGCTTGTCGCTCGTAGAAGCCGGTGCGGTTTCGACATCTCCGATGTGCGAGGCTCCGCTGACGGAAAGCGCCCTGGGCGCCGCGCCGAACCCCGGTCGGCGTCCGTCGCGATGCCCGCCAGGCGTCGCCCGCCGGCTTTCCAGCCGGTGGCCTTCTGGTCTGGCCGCGCGCACCGCCGGACCCACCTCGTTTGCCGCGGAGAGCGCGCTCGTCTCCGGCTTGGATTCGGCTTGCGCCTCCAGGACCGGCGAGCCCCTCTTCCACCGACGCGGGCCGGAGCGCGGAATCCCGCGGACCGCCCCGTCGCGGCCGACGCCTGCGCGAAGGCGTGCGTGTCGCAGCGGCAGGCCGCGCCGGGTTCGTACCGCAGCGGCAAAGGCCGGTATCCCCGGATTCCAGCCGCTTCAGCGTCTCGGCCCCTTCGCCATCCGTCCTCTCCATTCGGTTCGCCAACACTGGCAAGAGTCGCGGCGCAAAGCGACGTATCGGAGAGAAGGTGGACGCACAGATGGATCTTGACGCTCTTTCCGCCCACACTCCCACCGAGGAGTCGGATCGATGGCACAGCCTGGTGGAGCACCTTCGTTCGGTGGCCCAACTGGCCGAGGAGTTCGGATCGAAGTTTGGGCTTGGCCCCGTCTGTAGCGTGCTCGGCTTGGTGCACGACGCAGGCAAGGCGGATCCCAGGTTCCAAACCTACCTGAGACAGAGCCACGAAGGGGCTTCTGCCAAGTCGGTTCCCCATGCCTGGCCATCCGCGAAGGCCCTGGATCGCCGACTCGGCGGTTTTGCATTGGCGGTCGCAGGCCACCACGCCGGCCTCCCTGACGCAGATGCGTGGCGAACCAAGGCCGAGATCGACCCGCAGACGCGGGATCATGCCCAGAAAGTGGTCCAGCGGCTGGTTCCATCCGAGCCTCCCAAAGTGCCTGAGCGCCTACAAAGAGACGCTCTCGCAGCGGAGATGGCTGTCCGAATGGCGTTCAGCGCCTTGGTGGACGCTGACCGGCTCGATACGGAGCGGCATTGTTCTCCCTCTTCCTCCGAGTTACGAGGCGCTTACCCCTCCGTATCCTGGTATGCGGAAAGAATCCGGGAGTTCTGGGCAAGTTTCCAGGCTCCGGACACTCCGGTCAATAGAATCCGAGCCGAGATTCTGGCCTGTTGCAGAGAGGCCGCCGCCTCGGCGCTCGGGGCTTTCCGTTTGACTGTTCCAACCGGAGGCGGAAAGACTTTGGCCGGATTGACCTTCTCCCTCGAACATGCGCAGAGGCACGGTCTGGACAGGGTGATCGCGGTTGCGCCGTACACCAGCATCCTGGATCAGACCGCCCAGGTGTACGGTTCGATCTTCGGCGAAGACCGTCTGTTGGAGCACTACTCCGCATCGCCGCAGGACGCCGAGGACGAGGACCAAAGCCAGGCGGCCGTTCGGAAAAGGTTGGGAGCGGAGAACTGGGACTGTCCGCTGGTTCTGACAACGACCGTCCAGCTGTTTGAGAGTTTGTTCTCCAATCGCCCCGGACAGTGCCGCAAGCTGCACAACGTGGCAAGGAGTGTAATCCTGATCGACGAGGTTCAGACGCTGCCCAGCCGCCTTCTCGGTCCGATCCTCGACGGTCTGCGGGAACTGGTGGAGAACTACGGTTGCACGGTCGTTTTCTGCACCGCCACCCAGCCGGACTACAGCCAGGTGGACAGCCGCTTAGTCCAGAGCGCGAGGGAGATCGTGCCGCAATACGAGGACCACTTCGAGCGATTGCGACGTGTGGAGTATCAGATCATCCAGGATGAGCTTTCGACCGAAGAGCTCGCCGGTCGGGCTCTCGAGAACCATTCCAGTCTCATCGTGGTCAACCGCAGAAAGGACGCGATTCGGGTCTTGGACGCTCTGCGGGCTGCGGAACCCTCCGGCGTGCTTTTGGCGCACCTCAGCACCCTGATGTGCCCGGCGCACCGGAGAGAGGTTCTGCGGAATGTCCGTCGCGCTCTACAGGCGGGCGAGAGGGTTTGTTTGGTGTCGACGCAGGTTGTGGAAGCCGGCGTCGACTTGGACTTCCCGGTCGTGTACCGGGACCTGGGTCCTTTGGATCGGATCATCCAGGTCGCCGGGCGCTGCAACCGAGAAGGGCGGTTGGACAAGGGGGTGTGCTGGGTTTTCCGTCTTCAGGAAGGCGGAACGCCCAAGGGCGATTATGCCTTGGCGACCCAGATCACGGAGAATCTCCTTCTTCGGAGGGGTTTGAGCCCCGACGATCCGCAGACGATGCTGGCGTTCTGGCGCGAATGGTACGGACACACCGAGACCGGGTCGCTGGAAAAGGAACACGACCGTGCGGAGATCCAAAAGCTGCGCTCCGAGCTGAAATTCGAATCCGTTGCGCGGAACTTCCGCATGATCGACCAGGACACGGAGTCCGTCCTGATTGTGGAGCGAACTCCGGATGGTCTTCTCGATGCGTGGCGATTCTTGCCACCTAGGAAGTGGTTTCGGCGCATCGCTCCGTTCTCGGTCGACGTCTTTAGGCATGAGATGCGCAAGCTGCAGGACTCCGGTCACGTCCTCCGACACGATTCGGGAGTTTGGCTCTACGTAGGTCCCTACGACGAGCTGACTGGAGTGCACCCGGAGCTTCCCGATGTCGCAGACCTGGTCTGCATGTAGGAGCACCCTATGAACGAACGCTACGTTTCGGTGCGCGTGCGAGGAGAGTTCGCCTGCTTTACCAGGCCCGAGGCCAAGGTGGAGAGGGTAACCTATCCGATTCTGACCCCGAGCGCGGCCCGGGGCATTCTCGAGGCCATCTACTGGCATCCGGAGTTTCGTTGGAGAATCCGCGAGATCCGTGTGCTCAAGCCGGTCCGGACGTTCTCGCTCGTGCGCAACGAGGTGAACTTCAAGATTCCCGCTACGGACCCCAAGCCGAAGTTCGCGGATGAGGATCGGGCCCAGCGGAACAGCGTGGTCCTCCGCGACGTGGACTACGTCATCCTTGCGGACGCGGACCCGAAGCCCGGGGTGGGAGCCGACCACGCCAAATACCGCGACATCTTTCGCCGCCGGGTCGCCTCCGGAAAGTGCTTCCACCGGCCGGCCTTGGGTTGTCGGGAGTTCGCGGCCGAGTTCGAGCCTGCCGAGGACGCTCCCCCGCCGATCGACTGGACCGAAGACCTCGGCCTGATGCTGTGGGACTTGGACTTCTCCTCAAAGAAGCCTCCCTTCTGGCCGCAGTTCTTCCATGCGGAGGTCAAGGCCGGAGTGATGCTTGTGCCCGAGCGACCCCTGGGGGTGCAGCCGTGATCCTCAAGCGCATCGTCGAGTTCGCCGAACGTCAGAACCCTCCTCCGAAGGGCTATCAGCAACGGTTCATCACCAAGATCATCCAGCTCGACCCTCAGGGCAGCCTCTTGGGAGTGCTGCATGAAGGTCCCGATCATCAGGGCAAGCGCACCGGGTGGAAGCGGTGGGTTCCGCAGGAAAGTCCAGCCCGGACCAGCAAGCCAGTGGCGCGCTTGATCGCGGACAACGCCCAATACGTCCTCGGCATCCCAAAGCCGCCGAAGCAGAATACGCCCGAGGAGTTCCGCAAAGCCGAGGCCAACGCGGCCGACCGCCATCAGCTCTGGCTGGAGCTGCTTTCGGAATGCGCCGAGGCGGTCCCGATTCCTGAGGTGCTGGCGGTCCACCGTTGGGCGACGACGGGCGGTCCCTCCGCCTTGCGCTCCAAGGGCGTAGTGGATGCCGAAGACGAACTCCTCTTCGAGGTCGGTGGCAAGGTTGTCACGGACTTGCCTGAGGTTCAGGAGTTCTGGGCGTCCCTCCGCACCGAGGACTCATCCCAACGAATGTGTCTGGTGACGGGCCGTTTGGCTTCCGTGAAGGACCGGATGCCGGCTCCGATCAAGGGCGTTCCCGGCGGTCAACCGACCGGGACCTTCCTCATCGCCGTGAACTTTGCCGCGGGCGAATCCTACGGCCTTGAGGCCAGCCTCAACTCGCCGATCTCCGAAGACGCCGCCGAGAAGATCTGCAACGGCCTGAACGCGCTTCTGAACACCCCCCTGGACCCGTCCGCCCCGGCGGGCCGGCGCCGCAAGCACGCACTCGTGGTCGGGCCGACCGTGTTCGTGGTGTGGACCAAGAACGAATCGGACTTCGACTTCTTCTCCTACTTGGATGAGCCCTCGGAAGAGGACGTGAAGAAGTTCTTGAGCCAGCCCCTTGCTGGCACACAGTCCAAACTGGCCGACGAAGACGCCTGCTACGTCCTCTCCCTCAGCGCCAACGTGGCGCGGATCGTGGTGCGTGACTATCAGGAGCTGACGCTCGAGAAGGCCAAGCAGAACATGGCCCGGTGGTTCCAAGGCTTGGAGGTTGTCGGACCAGACGGGGGCGACTGGAAGCCGGCCGGGGTCTTCAGGCTCGCGGCCTCCCTTTACCGGG
>DPBN01000378.1:0-12447 GCA_003516955.1 Armatimonadota bacterium
GGGCGGCACCACGGATCCGCGTTCGTGCAGCGACGGTTGCACCAGAATCACCTGCGGCTCGGCGGAGGGGTTCTGGATTCGCGCCAGCAGGAGGCGGACCGCCACGCGGCAGATCTGAGGCACGTTCTGCCCGATCGACGTGAGGCGGGGCGTGCCCAGCACGTAGCGCCCGATGTTGTCCACACCGATCACGGAGACGTCGGAGGGCACCCTCCGGCCGGCGCGGATCAGGTGGTCGGTCAGCATCCGCGCGTCCTGATCGTTGAACGCCAGCAGCGCGGTGACCCCGTCCTCGGCCAGCTTGTGCAGGAAGGCGTCCATCACGCCCGGGTTGGCGTGCCAGCCGAAGTACTCGATGGTCTTCCAGTCCTGCGCCAGGTCTTCTTCCAGCTCGGTGGCGTCCTCGATTGGGGCGAATCCGTTCAGCCCGTAGTAGCGGACGCTCTCGGGCGGCTTGCCCGCCAACAGGTAGCCGCCTTTCAGGCCGGCGTGCCGCTCCATCGAGCTGACCTGCAGCGGGGAGGTCGTCACGAAGGCGACCCGCTCGTGCCCGGCCTTCAGGAACTGCTCGGCTGCCAGCTGGCCCACCCTCCGGTTGTCCACGTCCACGCAGTCGCTTCCGGGCAAAGCCAGCTTGGAGCCGATCAGCACCGTAGGCAACCCGTGGCGCAGCGTTCGGAACAGCTCGGGGCAGTCCGGCTGCGGGGCGACGAACGCGTATCCATCGAGGTCGTCGGGCACCCCACCCTGGGCACGGAGCCCGAGCTCGTCGTACACCCTCAGAGCGATCGTGAGGACCTCGTGGCCTTGCAGGAGGACGGCCTCGTGGAGGCACTTCCACGCGTGCCCGATGTACTGCGTGTCGTCCATCGGGAAGTAGATGTCCGACATCACGCAACCGATCCTCAGCCTCTCCATGCAACCCCGCACTCGGCCATGCCCGAACGGCCTTCCTGCTGGAAGGTCTATTCCATCTTTCGGCGGGGGAGCGCACGGCCGCGACCCGCACAAGGACCGGTTTCGCTCAGAGAAGCTCGGCGAAGTCGTCCACAGTCCCGCCCTGGCGGAAGCAGTGGATGATCCGGCGCCCCAACGGATGCAGACCGCCGCGTTCGAACTTCGGCAGGTGCGTCTCGAAGAACTCGCGCAGGATGCGGGCGCCTGCGTCGTAGGCCTCGGGCCCGACGTCGGCCTGCTTGTCGACCTGCAGGAACCAGTACGGGATCGTGGTGCCCTCGACCATCAGGCTCTGGAGCGCCCATCCCAGCAGCGGGCTCCTCGCGGGTGTGAGCTGGTCCGGCCGGAACTTCGCGTTGCCCTTTCGGGCCAGGTACTCGCGCGCGATCCATTGCGGCATGAAGCCGACCTTCCAGGCGCCGACGTGCTGGTTGGGGATCAGGATGTAGTCCACTCCCTTCGTCTCGCGGAACTGCTCCAGCAGCAGGTTCGCCTGGTCCACGCGCAGGCCCGTGGCGAACGGCCAGTAGGATCCGACGCCCTCACTGCCCATCGCGCCGCTCTCCACAACGCTGGGGTTGTCGTGGCCGCGGGGTGCAACCAGCCGCCACAGCCAGGCCAGCGCAGGCGGCAGCACGTGGAACAGTCCCAGGATGCCGTAGGTCGGCGCTTCCTTCGTGCAGGGCGGGGTGCGGACCCCGAAGCTGCGGATGTCCACCTCCACGGGCCCGTCCACCACGTTGGGCACGATGGAGCGGGGAATCACCACGCGCGGGTTGGGGCACTTCTTGCCGGGCTCGTCCTCGATGTGCTCCCAGATCAAAGCCGTCGCGCCCGGAACGGTGTCCAGGTTCAGGAAGAGCAGCGGCTGGCCGGGGCTGATGGTCAGCGCCTCGAGGTTCGGGTCCGTGCCATAGCGCTGGATATGGTTCACGCGAACGAACCAGGCGGACTCGGCGTCCATCACGCTCAGCTTGCGCTTGTTCTCCTGGAACGACGGATGGCACAGCGCCATGTCGTCCGTCACGGGCCGCAGCTCGCAGGCGCGGGGCAAGGTCAGGTAGCGGCGGTCGCCGGTGACGATGTTCTGGCCCAGCAGCAGGCGGCCGTCGGGCTCGCGGTGCACGTGCTCGAGGAACTCGCTCTTCCCGCCGCCGCTGGCGCCCTCGTGCATGAAGGTGACCACGTTGTCGTAGGGGGTGACCACCTGCACCGTGGAGCAGTGGGCCGTCAGCCACCCCTCTTGCTCGCCCGCGTTCAGAAGCACCCCGTACACGCCCTTCTTGGCGCTCGGACCGGGATACAGGTTGAAGCTGTGCAGCTCGTGGATGCCGTTCTGGCGGTAATGGACCACCACCTGCTTGCCGCCGAAGTGGCTGTGGCGGAACGGTGGCGCGACGTAGATCACCGACCGCGCCTCGAAACCGGGCACCTCGTCGATGTCGACGACCCCTTGGAGCAGAGCGAGGCCGTAGGCGAAGAACCCCGCGTTGGCCGGGCAGACGGCCAGCGACGGGATGCCTTTCTCCCACCCGCCCGCCAAGAAGGCGAAGGCCACCAGGTCCTGCGTTCCCAGCCACTCGAGCGCCTGGCGGCGGACGTCCGCGAACGGCACTCCGAACGCCTTGTCGAACCGGGGTTTGTCCGTGGGAAGATCGTCGCCCACGAACAGGCAGTTTGGGTCGCGCCGGCGGAGGTACGGATCGTGGTAGTTCACCGAGATGCCGTTGCGGCACCGCTGGACCCACGCCTCCGGCACCTTGCCCCGGCCCTCGACTTCGAACTCCACGACGCAGGAGTGCGAGTCGGGGTCCGGGAAGACCAAGTCGCGGATCTCCTCCACGGACCTGAGCAGGCGGAAGCCGGGGGCGCTCTGCGAGAGCTCCAGCACTTCGGGGGGCACGACGGGCGGTCGATGCGTCATGGCTTGCTCCTCGATCGCCGGACGACGCTGGCCTGCGCTGGGGCGGAGAATACCCCCGACCGCGGCCGCTCCTCACGGACGGGACAGGAGTCCGCGCCCTCCGCGTCGAAACCCTTCCGCAGCGCGGCGCGGCTCGCGCTATACTGATCTCGCTAAACGCGTTCGCCGAAGGACCCCATGAAGCTCACGTTCGCCGCGATCGGAGTGGTGCTGATCCTGCTCAGCATCTACGCCTACCGGACGTTGCCGGACGCCGACGCCGGTGGCAAGACGCGCCTGGTCTGGGTCACCGACAACAACCCCGTCCGGGCCGAGCAGGTGGCGCTGTTCAACCGGCTGAATCCCGACTTGGAGCTGGTCATCGACCCGGCCAACACCGACCAGCAGAAGGTGATCGTCCAGTCGATCGGCGGCGTCGGGCCAGACCTGTTCGACACGTACGGCCAGGAGTCGGCCGAGGCCTACGTCGCCTCCGGGATCGCGTGGGACATCACCGACCGGATGCTCGAGGCCGGCATCGACGTGCCGAAGGTGATCTGGCCCGTGGCGGTGCCCAGCTGCGTGGTCAACGGCAGGGTGTACGGCTTCCCCTGCAACGTCAACGCGAACGCGATCTGGTTCAACAAGGACGTCTTCGACCGCAGCGGCGTGCCGTATCCGAAGCCCGGCTGGACTTGGCCGGAGTTCATCGAGGTCGCGAAGAAGCTGACGATCCGCGACGAGCGGGGCCGCGCCAAGCAGTTCGGCCTCTACTGGGACTTCAACGCCACCCGCGACTTGGTCTACCAACACGGCGGGCGCTATTTCGATCCCACCGCGACCCGCTGCACGCTCGATTCGCCGGAGGCGATCGCCGGAGTGAAGCTGTCGCACGACCTCATGTACGTCCACAAGGTCGCCCCGACCCCGACGGAGGAGGCCGCGCTCTCCACCCAGGGTGGTTGGGGAAGCGGCGGCATCACCTTTCTGATGAGCGGGCGCGTGGCGATGGCCTACGGTGGCCGCTGGTGGCTGAACCTGATGCGCAAGCAGAAGGGGCTGCGTTTGGGCGTGGTGGAGATCCCCTACGCCAAGGAGCGGGTCACCGTGGGCGGGGCGCGTTGCACGTTCATCAACAAGAACAGCCCGCGCCGCGAGCAGGCCCTTCGATTCATCAAGTTCCTGGCTAGCCGCGAGTACAACGAGCTGCTGAACGACCAGGCGGACGCGCTGGCCCCGTTGATGAGCGCCTGCTACACGGATCGCTTCCTGCACAACCCTGCGCACCCGGAGGAGGACTACAACGCCGTGTGGCGCGAGGTGGTCAAGAACTCCATTCCCGCCGAGTTCTGCCCGTTCCTGCGCGGCGGCGAGATGGAGCCGATCAACACCCAGATGGACCTGGTCCGCGGCGGGCTGAAGGATCCCGAGCTGGCCTGCAGGGACGCCGCGAGGAACGCGACCGCCCGCATCCGGCGCAACGCGCGCCTCATCCCGCACCTCGGTCGGCTGTACCGCGAACTGACCGGACAAGAGCCATGACGAGCAACGCCCGACGCCGCCGCAACCTGCTGATCGCGCTCAGCTTTCTGCTGCCGAACTTCCTCGGGTTCCTCATCTTCACGCTCGGACCGGTGGTCTTCACGTTCGGCGCGGCGTTCACGAACTGGGACCTGCAGGGCATCGAGCCCCTCCGCTGGGTCGGCCTGTTCAACTTCGCCACGCTCTTCTCGGACGACCGGTTCTGGATCTACCTGGTGAACACGGTGTACTTCCTGCTGGGGATGCCGTTCGCCATCGCCGGGTCGCTCGCGGTCGCCGTGCTGCTGTCGACCAAGATCCGGGGGCTGGTGGTGTACCGCACGCTGCTCTACCTGCCGAGCGTCACCAGCGGCGTGGCGGTGATGCTGCTGTGGAAGGTGCTCTACAACCCCGACTTCGGGCCGATCAACCACCTGATCGAGACGTTCCTCTCTTGGCTGGGCTTCGAGAACGCCAAGGGGCCTACCTGGCTGCTCTCCACCCAGAATCTGTTCGCGCTGGCCGTGGAGCGCCTCGGCTTCGACAGCAGCCAGTTCGGGCTCGGCGCCCGTGAGGCGATCATCCTGATGGGCCTCTGGGGGGCCGTGGGTGGCGGCAACATGCTGCTGTATCTCGCGGCGCTCACCAACGTGCCCAGGGAGCTGCAGGAGGCGGCGGAGCTCGACGGCGCCACGCGCTGGCAGAACTTCCGCAACGTCACCTGGCCCCAGCTCGCGCCGACCACGTTCTTCATCGTGGTGATGGGCTTCATCGGCGGCCTGCAGGGGGGGTTCGAACAGGCGCGGGTGATGACCGGAGGCGGCCCGGCGGGCACCACGACCACCCTCGCCTACTACATCTACAACAAGGCGTTCACCGAGTTCCAGATGGGCTACGCCAGCGCGGTGGCACTGGTGCTGTTCGCGCTCATCTTCGCGGTGACGCTGATCAACTGGAAGTTCGGGAACAAGGAGCTGAACTACTGATGGCCGCCGAGAACGTGAAGGGAGAACGCGCCCGCAAGTTCGCCGCGCACGTCACGCTGTGGGTGCTCGCGGCCCTTTCGCTGCTGCCGTTCTTCTGGATGGTGCTGACCAGCTTCAAGCCGCTCGCCGAGGTGGAGTCGCCAAACCCGTTCCCGACCGAGTGGCACCCGGAGAACTACCGCCTGGTCTTCGAGCAGGTGCCGTTCGGGCGCTACTACTTCAACAGCGTGTTCATCGCCGCCTGGTGCACGTTCCTCGTCGTCCTCACCAGCTCGATGGCCGCGTACGCCTTCAGCCGGTTGCAGTGGCCCGGCCGCGACCACGTGTTCCGCCTCTACCTCGCGACGATGATGATCCCCGGCCTCGTGACGACGATCCCGAACTTCAGCCTGATGGTCCGTCTGCACCTGCTGGACAGCTACCAGGGGCTGATCATCCCTGCGGCGTTCAGCGCCTTCGGGACGTTCATGCTGCGCCAGTTCATGATGTCCATCCACCCGGCCTTGGACGAATCCGCCGAGGTGGACGGCGCGCGGCCGTGGCAGATCTTCTGGGACATCATCCTGCCCCTCGCCCGGCCGGGGCTGGTGACCCTGGCGATCTTCACGTTCATGGGCAACTACGGGTCCTTGTTCTGGCCGCTGATCATGGTCAAGAGCGAGGCGCTCCGAACGCTGCCCATCGGCATGATGTACTTCGACAGCCAGTACGGCCGGCAGACCAACGTGCTGATGGCCGCCAGCGTGATGAACATCGTGCCTCTGGTCGTGCTGTTCGTGGTCGGCCAGCGGTTCTTCGTGAAGGGCATCATGCTGGGCAGCGTCAAGGGCTGAATCCTCGCCGGCGGCGTGGCATACTGTTTCCGCCATGCCCGCATCCGACTATGCTTCCCGCATCCGGCGGTTGGCCGGGGTTCTGGATCAGCTCGGCTACGACGCGTTCCTCGCGAGCTCCCCGGTGACGATGGGCTTTCTGCACGGTCTGTTCGAGGGGGGAGGCGAGCGCTTCCTGACCCTCGCGGTGAACCGGTCGGGCGACTGCCGGCTGATCTGCCCGGGGCTCTCGGCCACGCAGGCGAGGCGACAGGGCGTCCAGGACGTGCGGCCCTGGAACGACGGGCAGGACCCGATGTTCCGCATCGCGGAGCTGGCGGACGACTGGGGGCTGGCCTCCGGCTTGATCGCCGTCGAGGACGAGATGCGCGCCGACCACCTGCTGGCGATCCAGAAGACCCTGCCGGCGGCGCTGTTCCGGCCCGGACGCGAGGTGATCGAGGCGTTCATGGGCCGCAAGGAGCCGTGGGAGGTGGAGAGGCTGGAGCGCGCGGGCGCGATCGCCGACGCCGCCTTCGAGGCGCTGCTCGGCTGGCTGAAGCCGGGGATGACGGAGGCGGAGGTCGCGCAGGGGATCGAGCGGGAGATGGTCCAGCGGGGCGGCGGGCCGGGCTTCTGCATCGTGGCGACCGGGGCGAACGGCGCCGAGCCGCACCACCTGAACGACCAGACCGTGTTGCAGCCCGGCGACGCGGTGGTGCTGGACTTCGGCTGCTCGGTCGAGCGCTATCCCAGCGACATCACCCGCACGGTGTGCCTGGGCCGCGCCTCGGACGAGCTGAAGCGGGTCTACGAGACGGTCTTCCGGGCGCACCACGCCGGAAGGGACGCCGCCCGGCTGGGCGCCCCGTGCCAGGAGGTCGACCGGGCCGCGCGGAGGGTGATCGAACAGGCAGGCTACGGGGAGTACTTCATGCACCGCACCGGCCACGGGATCGGCCTGAGGGGGCACGAGGACCCGTACATGGTGGAGGGGAACGAGACGCCGCTGGCCGTGGGCCACTGCTTCAGCGTGGAGCCGGGCATCTATCTGCCGGGAAGGTTCGGCGTGCGCATCGAGAACATCGTGTGCATGACGGAGCAGGGCTGCCGAAGCCTGAACGCCGAGCCTGCGCCGGAGATTCTGGAACTCTCGGTCTGACGGCCCGGCGAGACTTCGCCGAGGTGCAACGTAGAACACCGTTGGGGTACACCAACGGCCGGAAAGGGCCGCGTGGCCCCGCCGCACCGCAGATTGGGGCGAACCCGCATGGCGAAGAAAACCGAAGCTCCTCCCGTCAACATCACCGTCAACGGCATCGACCTTCAGGTCCCGAAGGGCGAACTGATCGTCGAATCCGTCAAGCGGCTGGGCCTCGAGATTCCGATCTTCTGCTACCACCCGAGGATGAAGCCGGTCGGGATGTGCCGGATGTGCCTGGTGGAGGTCGGCATGAAGCAGCCGGACGGGTCGGTGCGCAAGATGCCGAAGCCCCAGGCGGCCTGCACGCTCCCGGCTTCCGAGGGGCTGGTGATCTTCACCGACACCGAGCAGGTCCACAAGGACCGCAAGGGGGTTCTGGAGTTCCTCCTGATCAACCACCCGCTGGATTGCCCGATCTGCGACCGCGGCGGCGAGTGCCCCCTGCAGAACAACACGCTCTTCTACGGCCCCTCGACCAGCCGGTTCGTGGAGATGAAGCGGCACGCCGTCAAGGCCTACCCGCTCAGCGCGCACGTCACGCTGGACCTGGAGCGATGCATCCAGTGCGGCCGCTGCGTCCGCTTCACCGAGGAGATCAGCGGCGACGCCCAGCTCGCGTTCCGCCACCGGGGCGCCGAGATGCAGCCCGCCACGTTCGAGCTGGGCGAGTTCACCTCCAAGTTCAGCGGCAACACGATCGAGATCTGCCCTGTGGGTGCGCTCACGTCGTCGCACTACCGCTTCCGCGCCCGCCCGTGGGACTTGGAGACGGCCCCCGGCATCTGCACGATGTGCTCCAACGGATGCTCGGTGTGGTACGACCGGCGCAAGGGCAAGCTCGTCCGCATCAACGGCCGCACCAACGAGGCGGTCAACGAGGAGTGGACGTGCGACAGGGGCAAGTTCGGCACCGACTGGCTGAACGACCCGAAGCGGGCCTCGGCCGTCAAGATCCGCAGGGGCGACGCGTTCGTCCGCGCCTCGTGGGCCGACGCCTACGGCGAGATTTTGGAGCGGTTCCGCGGCGGTGGATCCAGCGTGGCGGGCCTCGCCGGTCCGATGCTGTCGAACGAGGACCTGTTCCTCCTCCGCAGGCTGTTCGCAGAGGTCTTCGAGAGCCCGAACCTGGACTACCGCATGACCCGCACGCAGGGTGCGCAGGTTGATCCGCCGAGCTTCACGATCGAGGGACTGGAGGACGAGAAGGGCGTGTTCGTGTTCGGGGCGTCGCTCTCAGACGAGTCGCCCATCGTCTACCTGCGCGTGCGCAAGGCGTGGTTCCGCGAAGGGGCCAAGGTGGCGGTGGCCACCTCCGCGCCGGACGACGCCGACGCCTTCGCCGCTTGTTCCGTGCGCTACGGGCCGGGCTCCGAGGCCGAGTTCCTCCGCGGCCTGCTGCGCGACGTGGATCTGGCGCAGGGAGAGCTGGCGCGGCTGCTCCTGGAGACCCGCGGTCCGATCCTGACGACCGAGTCGATCTGGAACCTGGCGAACGCCGAGGAGGTTCTCGGCCTGCTGAAGGAGCTGGCCGCCAAGCTCGGTTGTTCGCTGAACGTGATGGCGCTGGGCGCCAACGGCCAGGGCGCGGAGGAGCTGGACGTGCGCCCGGACGCCTTCGAACGGCCGGGCCTCGGGACGAAGGAGATCCTAGAGGCCTGCGCGGACGGCCGGGTCCGGGCCCTGTGGCTCGCCGGCGTGGACCCGCTGCGGGACTATCCCGACCGTGGCTTGGTGGAGCGGGCGCTGGAGAACGTGGAGTACCTGGTCTTCCAGACGGCCCTGGAGACGGAGGCCGCGGCCTACGCCAGCGTCGTGCTTCCCATCGCCGCGCCGGGCGAGACGGACGGTAGCTTCACGAACGTGGAGCGTCGGGTGCAGGCGTTCGAGAAGGCGGTGGAGCCGCCGGCCGAGGCCAAGCCCGCCTGGCGCGTGTTCAGCGAGGCGATGGTCCGCGCCCAGCCGAGGACCCCTCCGTTCTCCGCTCGGGAGATTCTGGAGCAGATCGCGCGCGCCGTTCCGGCGTTCGAGGGCGTCCGATGGGAGGAGGCCCGGGACGGAGGAGTGCGGCTGGGCGCGCGCCGGCCTCTCAGTCCCGCCGGCCGAAGCTGATCGCCTTGTACTGGAGGCTCACGGTGAGGCCGTCGAACCGAAGGCCGTCCACCGTCGGGAACAGGTCGTAGCGAAGGCCCAACCTGGTCCGATCGTTCAGCAGGAGGGCGAACTCCGCATTGGCCGTCGGCTCGACGCGCTTGGCGGACTGCCGACCGTTCTCCGTGTTCACGGCGTAGTCCATGTACGCCAGGCCGACCCGGACGGCGGCGAACGGCACCGGTCCGCGGTCCTTGGGGCGGAACTCGCGCGCAAGGCCGATCGTGACGGGCGCCAGGAGCACGTCTCCACCGTTCCCGCTGCCACTGATGAACTCCAGGTCGCCCTGGAGGGTCCACCGGTCGCCCACCCTCCGGGCGCTGGGGGAGATTCCAACGTTGAACCAAGCGTCACCCACCGCCCTCCGGACCAAGGACGAGGACGGCAGGAAGACCCCGGCGTTGACCGAAAGGTCCGGCAGTCGAACTTCCGCGCCCGCCCGCGCGGCGACCGAGCAACAGAAGAGGGCGACGAGGAACGCAGAGGCTCGCATGGCGACCAGCATACTTCCTCGGCAGTCGCCTCAGACGGGGCGGCCGAGCATTCTTCGTGCGCCGACGTTGAGCCAACGCCAGCGAACGGCGTGGCCGATCGCCCTGGCGAGAGCCTGCAGGCCGGGCGTCTCCGCGCACTCCCTCTGCAGGTTGCCGTAGGTTTCCAGCTGCCAAGCCTCCGGAAGGGACATGCGCGCGACCGTCCTGGCGTCGAGCGAACCGAGCGACGGGCATCGGTCGAGCGCGCCGGCGAGGGCCAGCTGGATCTTGGTGCGGATGCACTTCTCGCACTTCCCGCAGTTCCGCAGGCCGTCCCCCGAGTAGCACACGCGCAAGTGCTCCAATGCGAAGTCCGACTCCGCGACGCGCTCGGTCTTCTCTGTGCGAGTGAACTCGAACCCATCCTGCTCCACGACGAGCAGGTCGTTCGAGAGGCGCCCATCGGTCAGAGGGTGCGATCCCCAAGGCTCCAGGGTGCTGAGCGGCGATGAAGACGGAAAGATCAACCTCGAGACCTCGTTACAGAGCAGATGTGCCAAGCCCGCGATGCACGCCCCGTGGAGCCTGTAGCCCCAAGGGGCCCTGCGAAAGTCCCTTCGGAAGTTCGTCGCGAGGAACACCGGCTCCACGCCCATCGGCGCGGCGGCCCGGCGCAACAGGCCCTCCACCCCCGCGCGAACCTCCGCCGAGCGGTGGTCGGAGTCCAGACCGTGGATGAACAGCACCCGGTCGACCCGCGGCGCGAGCCCGTCTTCGTTGTGGCGCAGCAGGGTGAACCAGCTGTCGATGCCTCCGGTGAACGTGGAGGCCACCTTGCGCCCGGAGGGCAGGGCGACGGTCTGAGCCCTCTCGGCCTGCAGGCCGACCACCCCAGGCCGCTCGTGCAGGCACTGGAACGCCTTGGCCCAGCTGGGGTGATTGGCCTCGAACGACGACTCCACGGTTCCCCGATAGTCTAGGGAGGCCTCCAGAAAATCCGCGAAGGGCCCCAGCACCGTGCAGACGGCGGCGCCCCAGACGGCCTCCTGCGGGGGCGCGAGCGCCTCCGGCACCTCGACCTCGAGCGTCCTCTCGTCCGATGACAGCGCCGGATGGGACAGGTGGAACGTCCGCCGCCTCCAGCCTCCGCCGACGCGGTGCTCGGCAGGTTCCACGACAAGGCGGCCCGGGTACGGGCTGGGTCTTCGACTCTCCTTCACGGGCTCCAATCCACAAACAGACCGAGGCGACCTCCATGGGGAGGATCGACCTTCGTCGTCCAGTTTACAGCGGAAGAGCCGTTTTGAGGAAAGCCTTGTGACGTTTGGTACCTGTCGTTTCCCGATTGGTCCAGGAAGACGCCCAGGCCCAGCGCCAGCGCCCGGAGGCCGCCGGGGCCGGGGTCCGTCGCCCAGCCGAAGCACACCGACGGCGCCGCGTACGAGTCGTCTCCCGCCGCATCGCGGAAGATGCCGATGCCGTTGGCGTTGGAAGCCCCGAACGAGAGCGTGTTCGCGACGTACCGGTCGTTGCCCGCCAGGTCCTCGAGCCAGCCGATCGAGAAGTCGTGGCCGGCTCCGGCGGACATGTTCATCGTGGAGCGGTACTGATCGTCGCCCGACCCGTCGAGCAGCGCTCCCACGGCGAAGTGCGCCGCTGCGCCCTGCACGTACCAAACGCCGTCGTAGCGGTCGTCGCCCTCCGCATCCAGCAGCAGGCCGACGCCCTTCCAGTAGCCCACACCCTGGCCGAACACCCCGCAGGAGTAGGCGTCGTTGCCGCGGAGGTCGGCCAGCACGCCGAACCCTCCGCCCATGGAGTGGCCGTCGGAATAGTCGGCCCGGCGACCGAACGCCGCGCCCTGCGAGCAGGATGCGTTGTGCTCCGCCGACTGGGGCGAGGGGAAGTCGAGCGTGGAGTCGTTGGCCGAGTAGCGGTCGTCCCCTTCCACGTCCAGCAGGACTCCGGCGCCGTGCGTGCCCCCGAAGCCCTGGGCGTTGGCGAAGGCGTCGTATCGGTCGTTGCCTCTTCGGTCCACCAGGAGCGCCACCCCGAAGCGGGCGCTGGCCTCGCAGTCGGAATAGCCGTCGTAGACGTCGTCTCCGGCGCCGTCCCAAAGCATCGCCGCCCCGAAGTCCGCCGAGGCGATCCCGGGGCCGGACGAGGCGTATCGGTCGTTCCCCTCCAGATCGAACACCCCGGCGATGCCGCAGGCCGCGCGGGCGGGCCCAGGTCGGCGCATCGCCTTCCGCGGCCCCCAGGCGGCCACGGCGGCCTTGGCGAGGTCGGCGTGGGAAAGGTGGAGGTCGTTCCCACCCAGGTCGATGACCACGGAGGCCGGGTTGTCCGGCCCCACGTTGCGCCCTCCGCCCAGGTAGGTGTCGTCGCCCCCGGCGTCGAAGATCAGCAGGTACGGCTTGGAGGCGTACTCGTTGGCGCCGCC
>DPBN01000378.1:12565-15850 GCA_003516955.1 Armatimonadota bacterium
CCGCCGATGGCCACGGCCCCATAGGGCGTGGGAATTTCCACGAGCCCCGGTCTCACGCCAGGGAGCTTCTTGCAGGCGCGATGGCAGGCCAGGAACAGATCGTGGGCCCCGGCCAGCATCGGCCGCAGGTCGAGGGAGCGCAGCTCTCCGAGCCACTTCGCCAGGTCGCGCGGCCCGCCGGACTCGCCCTCCTGTGCCTGGGCTCTGGCGAAGAGGGCCTCTGCCCCGCTGTGGAACGAAGCGTCCCGCCAATCGAGGGCGGAGGCCGCCTGGGCGACGACCGAGGCCACCCTCGCGCAACCCTCCGCCCCAACCAGGGCCTCGGCCTCCCCGCAGCGCTTGGCCAGATCCTTGGGCGCCGGCTTGCCGGCGCGGAGGAAGAGCGAGCTCAGTGCCGCCTCGAGGCTCTTGGGGGGCTGGACCAACGGGTCGCCGAGCAGGGTCCGCCGCGTCCCGAACCCCAGCAGACGACCGGCCGCGACGAACGCCTCGTTCGGCTGGTCCTCGGAAGCAGCCAGGGAGGCCTGCAGAGAACGCCCGAAGGCCGGGATCCGGAACGGCGCGGCCCAGTAGGCCTGGAAGGCGGGAAGGACGAACTCGTCGCCCTCGAACATCAGCAGAACCTGCGGATCCAGAACCGCCGTCTGCAACGTGAGCCCGGCGGGCTTCAGCAGGGCGTCCCAGTCCGGTTCGGGCGGGGGGGCCAGAACGAGCGCGGCGAGCGACGCGGCGAGGGCCATGGGCTCCGATCTCCTTTCGCGAGGCTCCCTAGGGCAGCGGCCGCATGCGAGCGGCGACGTACACCCGGTACCAGTCCTCGCGGCTGACCTCGATCTCGGCCGCCTTGGCCGCCTGCCGGATCCTCTCGGGCTTGGTGCTTCCGACGATCGGCACGATCTGCGAGGGGTGCCGCATCAGCCAGGCGAGCGTGGCCTCGGTGCGGGTGACGCCGTGCTTCTGGGCCAGCCGGTCCAGCTCCGCCAGGAGCTTCTCCAGGCCCTCGCGGCGAGGATCGTCCGGGCGAACGGCGCCGCCCTCGGCGAACAGGCCGCCACCGACAGGGCTCCAGGCGAGCGGCGTGATGCCCATCTCCAGGCACTGGTCCAGCGTGCCGTCCACGAAGCAGTCGAGCCGACCGGGATGGATCTCGACCTGGTTCACGACCAGCGGGAACGGGAGGGAGCTCTGAAGCGCGGACACCATGCTGGGCGGGAAGTTCGACACGCCGAAGGCCCGGACCTTGCCGCTCGCGTGCAGTTTGAGGAACGCCTCGGCGACCTCGTCCGGGTCCATCAGCACGTCCGGCCGGTGCAGCTGGTAGATGTCGATCGTCTCCACGCGCAGACGCCGGAGCGACTGCTCGCAGGACCACAGGATGTGCTCCTTGCTGAAGTCGTAGCGGTGCGGCGCGTCGGGGTTCGGGTCGCCCTGCCAGCGGATGCCGCACTTGGTGGCGATCAGGCACTCCCGCCGCATCGCCGGAACCTGGTCCAGAACCTCCCCGTAGAGCGCCTCGCAGGCGCCCGCGCAGTAGATGTCGGCGTGGTCGAACAGCGTGTAGCCTGCCTCGTAGGCCGCCAGGATGGCCTGGTGGGCGGCTTCGCGCTTGTTGGCGTCGATGTCGTTCGGGTTCCAGGTGCCTGCGATCCGCATGCACCCGTAGGCGAGCTTGGAGGCGTCGAAGCCGGTCTGTCCGATGCGAACCTTGTCCATGGAGCCAGTATGGCCCGACTCGGATAGAATCCCGTGCATGATCGCGACCGTCTTTGCGGCGTTGGCCGCGGGCCGACAGCTGTGGCTGGTCGATCCGACCGGGATGGATGCGCCGAGGCTCGCTCTGGTGCAGTCGGTCCAAGGCCTGGCCAACCGCTCGGGCCCACTGGTCTGGCAGAAGGTCGGAGGGATGACCACCGTGCTGATCGACCAGCTTCGGGCGGAGGGTTGGTCGGTCCGCGAGACGAAGGACCCGTGGGAGGTGGCGGAGGCGTTCCGGCGGCGCATCCGGGGCGCGGTGCTGTGCAACGCCTCGGACGAGAGCCTGAACGTCGCCGCGACGTGGGCCGGAATCGAGGACCTGCTGGTGCTCGACGAGAGTTTGAAGGGCCAGGCAGAGGCCCGCGGCTGGAAGGTTCGGCGGGATGCGCGCCGAGAGGCGCCGCCGGTCTCGCGGCTCCGTCGGGACTTGGCCGTGGAGCAGCCGCCGGAGAAGGCGGGCTTTCTCCGGGACTACGCGATCCGCCACCGTGCCGAGTGCTACTGGACGGGCGACCGCCAGGACCAGCGCGAGCGGAAGGTCGCCCGGCTCGAGGCTGGCTCCTTCGTGCTGGGATGGGGCCCGGACGAGTATCGGTGGATCGAGGCTATCAGCCGGCGGTCCGGGTCGGGAGTGGCCGCCGACTGGTGCGCGAACCTCTCGGCGATGGAGGCCGCCGGGGGCGACGTGCGCACTCTGCCGCGCCTGGGCCCCGAGAGACCGCCCGTCAAGGGCGAGCGCGTGGTGGCGTTCGTGCTGAGCGACGGCGACAACATCCAGTGGCTCACGCAGGGCATGCCCCTGCACCCGTCCTACTACGGCCACCCGAGGCGCGGCGAGTTCAAGATGACTTGGGAGGTGTCTCCGCTTCTGGCGCGCTACGCCCCCCGTGTGCTCGACTGGATCTACGCCAAGGCGACTCCGGGCGACGGTTTCGTGGCCGCAGGGGCGCCGGGCTACGCGTACCCCGCCTTGGCTCCGCAACGGGACATCTACGCCCGTCAGACGAAGGAGCTTCTGCGCCGCTCGGGGCTGAGGATCGTGGGGGTCATCGACGACAACAGCGGGTCCATGGAGAGCGTCGCCCCGCTTCTGGAGCTGCCCGAGGTGGACGCGGTGCTGTACAAGGCGTATGCGCCCTACCACAAGTTGGGCGGCAAGGTCTGGTGGCACAACGGCAAGCCCTGCGTCTCGTACCGCTTTCCGCTGTGGGAGGGCATGGAGGGATGGGGCCCCGAGGACCTTCTGAAGGCGATCGAGGCGATGCCCGCCGACCCCTCGAACCCCGACTCCTACGCCTTGGTCACGGTGCACGCGTGGTCCTTCGGATCCCAAGGCGGCCCCGTGGAGACCGTTCGGAGGCTGATCCCCCGCCTGCCACAGGGCACCAGGGTGGTGACCGCTCCCGAGCTGGTCGAGTGGCTCGTGCGCTTCTGCAGGCCCCGATGATCGTTGCGGCGTTGGCGGCGTTGGCGAGTTTGGCCGGCGCGGAGTTCTTCGTGGCTCCGACCGGCGACGACGCCGCGCCCGGG
>DPBN01000184.1 GCA_003516955.1 Armatimonadota bacterium
TCGGCGGCCCTCCTCGGCGGTCTGGCCGATCCGCGAGGCCGCCTCGCTGGAGGTGCGCAGCTCGTTGGCGACCCTCTGCACCGCCTCCACGATCGCGCCCACGCCTTCCACTCCGCGGGAGGCCGCCAGGGCGGTCTGCTCGGATCCCTTGGCCACCTCTTGGACCGCCACTTGGAGCTGCTCGAGGATCTCCCGGACGCTGCCTTCACCCTCCACTCCGGCACCCTCGCCCCGCTTGGACAGGGTGTCGATGTGCAGGAGCGTCTGCTCGACGCCGCGCTGGACCTCTTGGGCGACGTTGCGCGTCTCCTCCACGATCTTCGCCAGCTGGTTCACGGCGACGTTGAAGTAGTGGGTGAGGCCTCCCTCCGCGGTGGACCTCACCCGGACGCTGAGGTCTCCCTTGCCGAGCTTTTCGAGCGCCCCGACGAGGTCCCCCATCTGGGCCTTGAGATCGGGCATCTTGTCGGAGATGTCCTCCTCTCGGCTGGAAACCTCGAGCGAGCGCACGTCGGTGCCGAAGCTGGCGCACAGGTCGATCAGATAGCTCTCGACGATCGCCTGGATGTCGTAGTTGAAGACCTTGTGCAGGGCCGACTCCGCCTTGCGCCGCAGCCACGGGTTCCAGAACAGCGCCCGACCCAGCGCCTGCCCCGCAAGCTTGGAGTAGAGCGTGTAGCTGCCGACGTACCACTTCAACGGGAGGTCGATCTTGTTGTGGACTGCTCCGACCAGCAGCCTCTTCTCGAAGTATTCCGGGCCGAAGCGCCCCCCGTTGGCCGCCTCCTCGAAGATTTCGACGAAGTACTGGGCCTGCGTCCGCTCGAGGGCCTCGCGGAGCGCTTCAAGCGTGATGCCCTTTTTCTGGGCCATGCCCTCGAAGAACTCCCTCGTCTTCTTGAACGCGAACTGATGGTCGTAGAACCGCTTGGCGATCTTCGGAGCCGCGCGCCTGGCCCAGCCATAGAGCAGGGCGAGGGTGCGCACGTCGCCGGGGGTCAGCCCGAGGAAGGCCTTTCGGAGGGCAAGGTTGTCGTCGTTGATCCGGTAGGCCTCGCAATAGCCGGTCATGCTTTCGCTCCCACCGGTATTGTTGGCAGGGTGCACGGCAACTTTAGCCGGGGTTGCGCCGTTCGCCGGGAGGGACCGTGTCGCCGAGCCTGAACTTGAACTCCGCCGGGAGCGTGCGCAAGGCAGAAACGTTCAGAGCCAGGAGCAATGCGGCTGAGACGGCAGGCATCCAGCGCCGGAAGGGCGCCTGCCGCGCGCCGAACGCCAGCCAAATCGAGAAGGAGGCGATGGCCGGATACAGGTAGCGGCCCTGGGCTTGGAAGTACTGCATATTGAAGCGCACGAACAGCGCGACGACGGCCAGGCCGAACACCGTGGCAACCAGCAGGCCGGCGGGTCGCTCCACGCGCAGACGGACCAGGCCCAGCACCGCGAGCAAGCCCGCCAGAATTGCGGCCAGAGCGTAGACCGGCGCGTCGAGCCAAATGTCCCAATAGCCGAACACGCCGACGAAGCTGCACCACGTGCCGCGAAGAACTTCCATCCAGTAGCCTGCGAGTCCGAGCCGCTCGATGCCCTGGGAGGCCTGCATGGACCCCGCGAAGGCGTCCTGGAAGGCCTTGGCGGCCAGCGGGTCGCCGTAGAGGATGGCGTTGCGGACCCACCACGGCGAGGCGATCGCCAGCGCGAGGAGGAAAGGACCCACCGAGGCGGCGAGCCTCCGGCCCCGGTGGCGGTCCCCGTGCGCAAGCCATGCGGCGACGAGGAGCGCCGGCAGGAGCGCCACCCCGCTCGTCTTGGTGGCCACCGCAAGGCCTGCCAAGGCGGCGGCCCACCACAGGTCGCCTCGGCCCGGCCGGCCGGATACCGCCCGGACCAGGAATGCCAGGGAGTAGGTGCAAAGGGCGATCAAGAGGGGATCGTTGGAGACGGCGCCGCTGAGCGCGCAGCCCATGGGCAGCAGGCCGCCGATCGCCGCGGCAGTCAGCCCCGTCGCCTCATCGCCGTCCAGCCACTTTCCTGCGAGGAACAGACCCCAAACGCCTGCGGCGCCGATCAGCGCGTTCAGAAGACGGAAGGCGAGCCCGGCCTCGGGCGCGTCCACGCGGTCCAGGCCGAGCGCCTTGCACCACGCGGCGGCGACGATGTAGAAGAGCGGAGGCTGGTGGCTCTGGTAAGTCTCGTAGAGGTTCGGGTCCTTCGGGTTGAAGACTGGCAGCCCGCGTCCGTCGAGCAGCCTCTGGACGTAGTTGGCGTGCTGCCGCTCGTCCGGAGCTCCGATGTCCAGGGCGGGCACGTTGCCCTGCAGGAGAATGCGGCCCGAAGCCCGGTACGGCGTGAGGGTGGCGTAACCGATGGCCAAAATCGCGTGCAGCGCCGCGAGCACGACCGCGGCTTGCCAAGCTTTCATGGGTTGATTTTGCTCGTTCGTGCGGTCCGTGTGGCTCGTCGGGGCCCAGCCCCACAACTTTGCCGGGTCCGCGATGCGTCCAATGGATCGTGAGGTGAGGGAAAGATGAGGAACAGAACCCTGTTCGCGGGAGCCTGCGCGGCGGCGGCGATCGGCTTGGTGTACGCGCAGGCCACCGGCAGGTCGGTGGTCGAGAGCCACCTGAAGGCTTTGGCCTCGGCCCAATCGCTGAGGGTCGAGTACACGGTGCAGCCGATCGGCGGCGCGCCCTCCAAGTACTCCGCGACTCTGGCCAAGCCCAACCTGCTGCGGCTGGAGACGGATGCCACGCTCGTCGTCTCGGACGGCAAGGAGCTCGTCACGTACGACAAGAAGGAGAAAACCTACGTTCGGCAACCCCTGACGGAGGCGCTCTTGGCCTCGGCGCTCGAGCCCGCGGAATGGGCCCTCTGGGCGCCGTTCTTCCAGCCCAAAGCGATGGACCGCGCGACCCCCGTGCGGGCGCTTGGCCAGCGCGTGCGGAAGGGGGTGGCGATGCAGGCCGTCGAGGTCGACTGGCCGGGAAAGCTGGGGCGTGCCACGCTCTATGCGGACGCTCGCGACGGCGTCGTCCGGCAGGCCGAGTGGATGCGCCAGGAGCAGTCCGGCGCCAAAACCGTCGTGCTGGACACGAAGAGCCTGACGCTTGGCGGAGCCGTGGCGGCGGACGTCTTCGCCTTCAAGGCGCCGGAAGGGAGCAGCCAAATCACGCTCGAGGAGTTGAACGCTCTCAAGTGGCTCAAGGACTTCGACGAGGCCCTCGCCCTGGCCGCGAAGACGGGGAAGTACGTTTTCATCGACTTCTACACCGACTGGTGCGTCTGGTGCAAGGAGTTGCGCAAGAACGTCTTCCCGACCCCCGAGTTCAAGGCCATGGCCAAGAGCTTCGTGTTCGTGGAGATCGACGCGGAGGCGAAGCCCGCGTTGGCCCAAGCCTATGGAGTGGACGCCTATCCGACGTGCGTGATCGTCGACTCCCAGGGCGCGCTCGTTCACAAGATCGTGGGCTACAAGGACAAGGACGCCTTCGTCGCCGAGATGAAGCAGGCGATCGGCCTGCGCTGATCGCCGGTCCTTCGCCCGCTCTCCGGGGGCCGGAAGC